>DALYEE010000011.1:12093-19334 GCA_031972655.1 Candidatus Magasanikiibacteriota bacterium | reverse complement strand
GAATTAAAAACCTTAGAATCAATTTACCAAAATCGTGAGCGCATAAAAATTGTGTCCATGGAGCGTGTGCAAGAAGAATTGCTAAAACTATTTTCTTGCGCACAGCCTTCTATTGGTCTGGTATTGTTATTCCAAACCCAATTGATGGACATAATCTTGCCCGAAATCTCTGCCCTTGATGGAGTAGAGGATGTGTACGGCCACTCGCACAAAAACAATTTAACTCATACGTTCAAAGTTGTAGACAACATTGCGGAGCGCTCGAATAACGTGTGGCTTCGTTTGGCCGGTTTTTTTCACGACATTGGCAAACCGCCCACCAAAAAATTTCTCCCCAAAATCGGCTGGACTTTTCATGCGCATGAATTTGTAGGAAGAAAAATGATGCGCGTCATTGGCAAACGATTGCGTTTGGCAAACGATAAGATTGATTACTTGTCAAAACTCATTCGTTGGCACATGCAACCTATTAGCTTAATGGATAAAGGAATTACCGATTCTGCGGTACGCCGATTGATTGTAAATGTCGGGGAGGAAATTGAAGATTTGTTAGTTTTAGGGAGAAGCGACATTACCACTGGTAATCCCTTTAAAAAAGAAAATCGTTTAAAGAATTATGATTGGCTCGAAACTCGGGTAGCTGAAGTAATTGAAAAAGATAAACTCCGAGCTTTTCAATCACCAGTGCGTGGCGAAGAGATTATGGCTGTTTGTGGCCTCAAACCAGGGCCAACGGTAGGGAAGATCAAAAAAGCCATTGAAGAGGCGATCTTGAATGGTGTGGTGCCCAATGAACACGACCCAGCTTTTGATTATTTTACCTCCATAAAGGACTCTTATTTGAAAAACGTTACCGATTGGGAAAAGGCCTAAAATAGTGGGTTTTGTTTGACAAAATGGCTAAATTATGGTAAAAAATATGGGTATCAATCATGTGTTGCATGATGTATTAGCTTTACAAAAAGCTTTAAAATATTTTTTATGAATCTCGCTTTTGTTAAGAAAAAAAAGTTTTATATTCCAGCAATAATTGTACTTTTATTGGTGGTTTTTATTAGTTATGGGCAATACAAAAAGGCTCACCAACCTCCTGTTTATGAATTGGTAAAAGTAGAACGAGGAGACTTGACCCAGACCGTTGAAGCCACTGGCAAAATCGATGCGGTGGATGATTTGAGTTTGCGTTTTGAAATACCAGGAAATGTGGGTGCAATTCCGGTAAAAGAAGGTATGGAAGTTAAAAAAGGCCAGCTTTTGGCTAGTTTAAAGCTAAACGAGCTGAATGCTGCTGTTAGCCAGGCCAAAGCAAACTTAGATAAACAGCTAGCCGGGGCTACTCAAGAAGATCGAAATTTTTATGCCTCAGCCGTAGACTCAGCTAAGGCTTCTTTGGATCAGGCTAAAATTGATGTACAAAATTCGGTTTCTACTGCTCAAGCTGCTGCTGATACTGCGCAAAATAATCTTAAAATTGCTGAGGGTGGAGACGATAGTCAAATTGTGTCCCAAGCTTATGCTAATGCTGTAGCAACTTTGCAAAGTTCGCTGCTTAAATTAGATGATGCTTTGACTCAAGCCGATAATATTTTAGGCTTAGATAATACTTTGGCTAATGAAAGTTTTAAGCAGTACCTCTCAAAACTGGATGAAAGCAAACTTAATGTAGCTTTTTCTAGCTACACTGCTACTAAGGCCGCTCGAGAAAACATCCGTTCGCAAGTAGCTCCTTTGGTGAGTACAAGTGATCGCAAAGTCATTGATCAAGCCGTGACCGCTACTCAGGGTGCGCTGTCGCAGGCCACGACGCTACTCTTGAATGTTTCGGAAGCCCTCCGTGCCACTCCTCCACTTGGTACGCTTACCCAGGCAACATTAGACGCTAAAAAAGCAATTATCGAAACTACACGTGGGTCAGTGGCTACACAGTATGCCGCTGTTATCACCCAATCTCAAGCTTTAGTAAACGCAAAAAATAGTTTAACCACTTACACCATTGCCTATCAAAAGGCGATGCAAGACTTGGAAAAAACAAAGGCCAATGTTGATAATTTGATAAAAATTAAAGAAGCGGCTTATAATCAAGCCCTAGCAAATTATCAAGGTAAAATTAACCCACCTCGTTCCGTTGATGTGGCGTCTTATCGTGCCTCGCTGGCTCAAGCAGTAGCGAGCCGTGACAAAGCGTTTATTTTTGCACCAATCGATGGAATTGTAACTAAGCTAAGTAAAAAAGTTGGCGAGCTTGTTTCTAGCGCTGACGTCATGGTGAGTTTGCTATCACCACATTACGAAGTTAAAGTAGATATTTCTGAAGTTGACGTTGGTAAAATAAAAACTGGCAATGATGTAACGATTACTCTTGATGCTTTTGGTACAGATACAAAATTAACTGGTAAAGTTATCTCCATCGAACCAGGACCTACTGTGATTCAAGATGTAGTTTACTACAAAGTCCGTGTTGGTTTGGATGATACCAAAGTAGAAATAAAACCAGGTATGACCGCCAATGTAAGTATAAAAACTGATTCACGCCAAGGTGCTTTGTTCCTTCCATCTCGCGCAATAAAATATGATGAAGATGGTGCACGCTATGTAAAAGTGTTGGAGCAAAATGTGGAAAAAGAATACTCTGTACATGTTGGCCTCAAAGCCAATGAAGGAAAAATTGAGATTGTTGATGGTTTGAACCAAGGCCAAGAAGTAATTCTCAGTAAAAAATAAAACAAATTTCATGCCTCTGATTGAAATAAAAAATTTATCCAAAAATTACGAAAATGAAGAGGTAATTACTCCAGTGCTTAAAAATTTAAATTTCACGATTGAAAAAGGGGAATTCACTTCTATCATGGGCCCCTCTGGATCAGGTAAATCTACCTTGATGCATATTTTGGGATTTCTCGATGTGCTCACAACAGGACAATACCTTTTTGGTGGCAAAGATGTGAGTACGCTCAGCGATGATGAATTGGCCGAGATGAGAAGCTCGAAAGTAGGCTTTGTTTTTCAGGCTTTTAACTTACTTCCTCGTTCAAGCGCACTTGAAAATGTAATGCTTCCGCTGTTGTACAGCAATGTTAAAAAAGAAGATCGTGACCAAAAAGCTCGCTCACTTTTGGAGAGTGTTGGCTTGGGTCATCGTTTAGAATATTCTCCTAATAAATTATCGGGTGGCGAAAAACAACGAGTAGCAATCGCTCGCGCTTTGGTAAATAATCCCGATATTATTTTTGCCGATGAACCAACAGGTAATTTGGATTCCAAATCAGGACATCAAGTGATGAAAATACTCCAACAACTTAATGATGAAGGCCACACCATCATTTTGGTTACCCATGAACGCTCTACCGCTGAACATGCTAAGCGGATTTTGGAAATAAAAGACGGAGTAATTATTAAAGATGAAAAAGTTTCAAAACGGCAAATTGCAAAAGATAAAGACGAGCTTGTAAAGTAATCAGGAATTAGCTTGTAGCTGGTAGCTTGTAGCACGTTTTATGCTACAAGCTACCAGCTACAAGCTACCAGCTAAACAAATGAATTTCTTCGAAAATATTAAAAATGCCTGGGATATTTTGAGACGTAATAAAATACGTTCTTTTTTGACAATGCTTGGAATTATTATTGGCGTGATGTCGATGATTGTAATTTTATCTGTTGGTGCTGGTGCGCAGAGTCTTATTTTGAATCAAGTAAAAAGCCTTGGATCAAATCTGGTAGGAATCCTTCCGGGAAAGTCCGATGATAAAGGCCCGCCAATTTCGGTTTTTGGTGTAGTTATTACTACATTAACAGCCGAGGACGGCAAAGCCATTATGAGTGGTGGAAACCCACATATTGAGGCTATGGCCGCATATGTACGTGGGTCGGATACTGTTACTTGGCGTGAGAATAAAACCGATACAACTTTCGTTGGAACCAGTGCAGATTATTTAAATGTAGAAGATACCAAACTTGATAAAGGAAGATTTTTTTCTGAAGAAGAAGAACGTGGCGTTGCAAAAGTAGTAATCATCGGCAGTGATGTGGCCGAAGAACTATTTGCTGATGCAGACCCAATTGGCGAACAAATAAAAATTAAAAAAAATAATTTTACCGTTATTGGAGTGATGCGTCATCGCGGTGTCAGTGGTTTCCAAAGCCAAGACAACCAAGTATTTGTACCTGTTACCGCGGCGCAAAAACTTTTGCTTGGCATAAACCACGTTAGTTTTTTGCGGGTGAAAATTGATGATGCAAACAATGTTGATTCCTCAATGGAATATATTCGAGAAATTCTTCGTGATAGGCACAATATAACTAACGCAGAAAATGATGATTTTAACGTACGTTCTACCAACCAAGGTTTAGAAGCAATTACCTCTATCACCAATGCGTTGCGATTTTTCCTTGCCGCCATCGCCGCTATTGCTCTTTTGGTTGGTGGAATTGGCATTATGAACATTATGCTTGCTGCGGTACAAGAGCGCACCAAAGAAATCGGTCTGCGCAAAGCGTTGGGTGCACGCAGTAGCCAAATTACTGGTCAGTTTTTGATCGAAACAATTTTCATCACTTTCATGGGCGGAGCAATCGGCATTATTTTAGGTTGTCTCATTTCAGTTTCAGTTGCAGGGGTCGCCCAAAGTATGGGATATAGTTGGGATTTGGTGATCTCACCTTTTTCGATTGGTCTAGGTTGTTTTGTTTCCATTATTATCGGACTTTTATTTGGGATCGTGCCCGCGCGACGCGCCAGTATGCTCAGCCCTATTGAGGCTTTGCGGTATGAATAAGTAAAGGCTTACGAGGCTTACAAAGCCTACAAGGCTTACGCGAATGATTTGTAAGCCTGGTGAGCCTCGTAAGCATTTTAAGCCTCACATATACACACAACATTATGTTTTCAGTCTATCTACAACTTGCCTTAGACTCTCTACGTCATCAAAAAACACGTACTATTTTAACGATGCTTGCCATTAGTATCGGTATTACCGCAGTGATTGTAATCATGGCCGCAGGCAAAGGTGTGGAGCGTTTGATTATGGGGCAGCTCGATGTTTATGGATCTGACACATTGTATGTACAGGTGAAAGTTCCAGCGAGTAAAAATGGCGGGGGACCAGGGGATACGGGGATAGTAATCACTACTTTAAAAGATAAAGATATCGATGCGGTTCGTCATCACAGCAACGTGGCGGCGGTTTATGGGATGGTTACAGGTCAAGAAGCGGTTAGCTATGAAGGTCAAATTAAAAAAATATTATTGATGGGAAATGGGTATAGCATGCCCGATATAGATAAAGTCACTATTCAATCTGGTCGTTTTTTTACCAAAGACGAAGAAGACTCGCTAGCCAATGTGGCTGTTTTAGGATCTTCTGCTAAAGAAAAATTATTTGGCGATAGTGATGCGGTAGAGCGTATTATTTATATTCGTGGTAAACCTTTTCGGGTGATTGGATCTCTTGCATCGCGTGGCTCGGCATTCTTTTTGGACATGGATAATGTGATTATTTTGCCTACCAAAACCATGCAAAAAAAATTGCTCGGTATTGATTATGTCAGCTCTCTTAGTGTAGAGATGAAAGATGCGGCGAAAGCTGATTCTACAAAGGCAGATTTGCAAGAGATTATTCGAGAAAACCACAATATTACCGATGCGACTAAAGACGACTTTGAAATCAGCACTATGGCTGAGGCGGCTGCAACTATTGGCAATGTGGCAAATGGGATAACACTTTTATTGGTTGCGTTGGTTTGTATTTCACTAGTTGTCGGTGGGGTTGGAATTATGAACATCATGTATGTCTCGGTAGCTGAGAGAACTTTTGAAATTGGTTTACGTAAATCACTAGGCGCTAAAAGCAAAGATGTTCTGTGGCAGTTTTTAATTGAGGCTTTATTGATCACTACTGGTGGTGGAATTTTTGGAGTGATTTGTGGGGTCGTAATTGCGTTTTTGATTTATTTAGTGGCCACAGGCAGTGGTTTTAAATGGGCTTTTATTGTTCCTATTTCTTCGGTACTATTAGCAGTTGGTTTCTCGGCTGCAATTGGTTTATTATTTGGTCTATATCCCGCTAAAAAAGCAGCGAGTTTAAACCCTATTGATGCTCTGAGAAAAGAATAAACACATCCAATATGACAGATGTTCAGCTTATTAAAGATCGGGTTGATATTGTTCAACTAATCCAAGAATATGTCCCGCTCAAAAAAGCGGGTGTAAATTGGAAGGCGCCTTGTCCGTTCCATCAAGAAAAATCGCCTTCTTTTATGGTTAATCCAGAAAAACAAATCTGGCATTGTTTTGGTTGTAATAAAGGTGGAGATGTTTTCTCTTTTTTAGAACAAATCGAAGGCCTGGAATTCACTGAATCGCTTACTTTATTAGCTCGCCGCGCCGGAGTAGAGCTTACTAATAATTTTTCTTCAAAAATAAGCCAAACCGAACGCAACAGGATGCAAGAGATAAACGCCAAAGCCGCCTATTTTTTCCATCATTTTTTATTAGAAATTCCGGCCAGTCAAATTGCTAGAGATTATTTGAAAAGAAGAAACGTTCAAGATCAAACACTTTTAGACTGGCAAATTGGTTATATACCTGAACAGTGGGATTTGTTAACCAGGTATTTGTTGAAAAAAGGTTATTCTACCACTGATTTGGTCAATGCAGGATTGGTGATTAAGCGCGAAGGAGCAGATGAAAAAACCGGACGCGGGTTCTATGATCGTTTTCGTGGTCGGGTGATGTTTCCGATTTGCGATCTGCATGGTGCGGTAGTTGGTTTTACTGGTCGTGTGCTGGTTGAAACAGAAAAAAGTGGGGGAAAGTATGTTAATTCGCCCCAAACCATGATTTACGACAAGTCGCGCCTTTTGTACGGCCTAGATAAAGCTAAAACCGCCATTAAAGCCAAAGGAATTGCGATTATTGTCGAAGGGCAAATGGATGTGATTAGCTGCCATCAAATGGGTATGAAAAATGTCGTGGCCGCTTCTGGTACAGCGCTTACTCCGGAGCAGATAAAATTGCTTAAACGCTACTCCACCACCGTGGCCGTGGCTTTTGACGCCGACGGCGCGGGCGAAAACGCTGATAAACGGGGGATTCAAGTCGCCATAGAACAAGGGTTGAGCGTAAAAGTTATATCTATTCCTTCGCATATAGCTAAAGACGCTGATGAGTGTATCAATAAAGATCCAAAAATATGGATTAAAGCAGTTGATGAAGCAATGGACAGTATGGAGTGGTATTTTAAAAC
>DALYEE010000011.1:10598-12083 GCA_031972655.1 Candidatus Magasanikiibacteriota bacterium | reverse complement strand
ACTCGATTAAAAACCCTAAAGACAAGCAAACCATTGCCACCATTCTTTTGGAACAAATTTCACATGTGCCCTCAGCGGTAGAAAAAGACCATTGGATTAAAAAATTAGCAGAAAATTTGCGTGTAGAGCGGGAGGTATTGTTATCGGAGTTGAAGCTGGATAAAAACAAAAATCGTACCAATTATCGTACTTCCGCTCTAGATAAAAAAACGGTCAGTAAAGTTAATTTAACTGAAAAATTATCTAGGATAGATGTGTTAAGTCAAGCTCTGTGGTCTTTGATTATCAAGTTTCCCAAGCTGTATGGCCTGTACCAAAAAGAGTTAAAAACTGACTATTTCAAAGGGTCGGCTTTAGACAGTCTTTACGAATTGTGCCAAACATACTATAATAACGATGAATTGGATTTAAAATCCATCCAAAATGGCTTACTTAAGCCAAATTCTCAAAATATTTTTGATATCCTTTTGCTCCAAAGTGAGCGTGATTATTTTTCTTTAAATTCCAAAGAAGCAGAAGAAGAATTTAAAAAACTTCTCTCGAGCATCAAACAGGAATGGATTAAAAATCGTCGCAAAGAGCTGGAGTCAAATATTCGAGAAGCAGAAAACAAAAATGATCAACCGGCGCTCAATGCTTTGTTGAGAGAAATACAGGAGTTATAATTTTTTATTGTAATTTAAAAACATGTCGGCTAAGCGAACCACTAAGGTGAAAAAAAACTCTAAAACAGCTGTTTTAAAACATACTGCTTCGAAGAAAAAAAATAGTGTAAAAAAAGTTTTAAAACCAAAAGAAAAAAAACGTAAAAAAGAACCCGCTAAATCTGGTTCTCATTCAAATACTAAACGTTCCAAAAAAAATCAGTCTGCTTCTGGTAAAAAAGAAATTGTTTTTAAAAAGTCATCTTCAAAAGAAAAAAATAGAAATAAAAATACCAACGCAAGACCGGAGATTTCAGAGCCTATAGTAGAGCCAACAATAGAGCAAATTTGGGAACTGCTTTTAAAAGGCAGAAACCGTGGTTTTGTGACTGAAATAGAATTGGGCCGAGTATTGTCTCACCCAGAAGCCTACATTGATCTGTACGAAGGCTTGCTTGATTTGTTTGATAAACATGGAGTTTCGGTGGTAGAACCTGCTACGCAACTTTTAGGCAATAATAAAGCAAATGGAGTAGTGTTGAAGCAATTCCAAGGCGCCCAGCCAGATATGGACGTGCCATTTGATCTTGGTCAGATTTCTTCGGACTCCATCCAAATGTACTTACGTGAAATCGGTAAAATTCCTCTTTTAAAAACCGAAGAAGAAGTATCGCTTGCTAAAAGAAAAGAGCGTGGTGACAAAGCAGCTGAACGAAAATTGATCGAAGCAAACTTACGCTTGGTAGTTTCAATTGCCAAAAAGTTTGTTGGTAAAAATTTATCGTTGCTTGACTTGATCCAAGAAGGAAATATCGGCCTGTTTCGTGCAGTTAAAAAATTT
>DALYEE010000011.1:6770-10588 GCA_031972655.1 Candidatus Magasanikiibacteriota bacterium | reverse complement strand
TTATGCAACTTGGTGGATTCGTCAAGCCATCACTCGTGCTTTGGCCGATCAGTCACGTACCATTCGTATTCCAGTGCACATGGTAGAAACCATCAATCGTTTCCAGCAAGTACGCCGCCGTTTGTTACAAGATTTGGGTCGTGATCCAACCGTAGAAGAGTTGGCTGCAGAAATGGGTGAGGAAGTAGAAAAAATTCAGCATATCATGAAGATTTCTCAAGACATGGTATCACTCGAAGTGCCAGTTGGTGATGATGAAGACGATACGCTTCTTGGAGACTTTATCCAAGATGTGCGCAATGTTTCACCTGATCGTGCTGCTGGTCTGCAAATTTTGCGGTCTTATGTCAAAGAAGCGATCAAAGATTTGGTACCTCGTGAACAAAAAATATTAGAAATGCGTTTTGGTTTAAACGATGGAGTGACTCATACTCTCGAAGAAGTGGGCCAAGAATTTGGAGTTACTCGTGAGCGTATCCGCCAGATCGAAGCCAAAGCACTTGAACGCATTCAACACTCTGAAATCATCCAAAAATTAAGAGATTATTAAAATTAAAATTAAAATTGTATGTTTCTATTTGAGGGAGCAGAAACACCAATACACGCCTCCATGCTTGATGTGAGTGGCAAAGGTTTGGATTTTCAAAATAAAATGAAAGACCGAAAAGATCTTCCTTCGCTTGAAGAAATTGATCGATATGTTGGTCTGCTGATCGCTCGCATAAAAAATGAGCGGCTAAAAAAAGATAGAATTGCGCTCATTAGAAAAGCTCTGGAAAGCTCATCCATCCAAGATACCATCGATATCGAAGAGCTCGAAGAGCAACCAACCGCAGTAGTATACGAAGGAGAAAAGGGCGCGATATCGACTGCTGGTTTAAGTCCTACAAATATTGAGCGGGTGCATAAGATGGTTTCGGAAAGATTGTACTCTCGATTGGCTACAGATAGAGACCTCTCCTCTCTGGGGGTCCAAAATTTATTTGTTAAAACCAAAGACAAAGTGGAGGATTCCGCACATTTAAGTGAGATTACTAATCTAAATACTCAGGAAGTTCACGTTTTAAGAAAAGATAGGCTAACTAAAGTAGGGGAGTTTACGTGGAACAAAGAAAATAGCAAAGTTCATCAAAATGCTCTTAAGAAATACATTACACTACCTCAAAATGACCACCTTTTACCTTATACGAAGTATAGTCCAGAAGATCAGCAGGGAATGGTTAAAAAAATTGATTCTTTAAAAACTTTAGAACATCTTCTGGATTCATATAACAGTAAGCCGATGGATTTGTTAGTGGTAGTACGTGATTGTATGAAAGGAGCTAAATTTTTAGATAATAATGGCCTAGTATTGCAAGATATTTCGATTTATAACTTGGCTCAGGTTGAAGATAAAAGTGGTCTAAAGAAGGGTTTGTTGTTTGATCTAGAGGGGCTCTATGTCAAAGGGGAAGAGCGTCAGGGTCGATTTGCTAATTTAGCGCAAGAAGAATTTGATGATGGCTCAAAAGGCGCGTACAAATACTTTCCACCAGAAATTAAAGACTTTGCTCATACTCCGGTAATGCCCTCAGAAATGGTGTATCAATTTGGTCAATGCATTAATGCAATTAGGCAATCTAGGGCTTTTAAAATATACAAAGAGTCTGGTTTGCCAAATTCTGAGAGGGTTATATCTGAAATTCAAAATTTGGCAAAATCAATGATGTATTTTGATGTGCGATCAGCTAAACCGGTTGAAAAGCGTATTTCTTTGGCTAGTGCCTTAGATTCTTTAGAAAAAATTATGGGGGAAATAGAGCAAAGTCAATTAAATTAAGAGATTACTTAAAATATTTTGTATGATTTCTTCTGAAGGAAATAGAGATAGTGATATATTTTCCCATTTTGTTGTGGTTGATCCAAAAAAAATGGAGGCTAAAAATATTGGCACTGAATCAGAATTTTCACACGAAAATGTAGATATGGATGAGCTGGTAGAGGAGATAGCTGAGAATTTAGTGAGAGAAATTAAAAAAGAATACGAAAAAAAAGATAAAATTAAATTAATAAAAGAAATGATTCAAGAAGGTGAAGATATTCAAATTTTAGAAATTGAAGATCAGCCGATACAGGTTATTATAGAACAAGGAATTCGAGAGAAATTACCTCAAAGAAATCGAAATAAAATTTATGCTGATGTTTTAAAAAAAATTGAGGAAAAACTTAAAAGCGATAAAGAGCTATCTAGTGTTACTTCTAGCAACATCTACATAAAAAGAAATAAAACTATTCCCAATAGTCCACATTTAAGTTTTGCAGATAACTTAGCTGAAGAACCCGCTTTTTTTAGAGAAGATGGGTTTTCATATTTGTCGCTCAGAAAAGAAGATGAAGCAATACAGCGCGAAGCTTTTCTTAAATTGTTAAAACTTCCACGAAATGAGCATGTTATCAATTATGAAAAGTATAGCCCTGAAGATGCCCGAGGTATGATGCAAGAGCTTCAGTTGGTAGATCTCAAAGAAATGTTGAAAATTCCAGAAACAAAAATAACTGAAGTGCTGGAAGTTTTAAGAGACTGTGTGGAGGGTTGTATCTTCCTAGAAGAAAATGATTTAGTTTTACAGGATATATGTTTAAACAATTTAGGATGTGTTAGAAATGATAAAGGCGAAGCAAAGGGTATTTTGCCTGATTTAGATGGGTTATACATAGTCAACAAAACCAGAAAAAGCAGAATCCATAATGATCCTATCCAGTCTGGTTTCGTAGGAAGGTGGGTGCCTTTTTATTTTCCACCAGAGGCTTGTGTAGATGAGGTCACGAGAGTTGTACCTTCAGAAATGGTTTACCAATTGGGCCAATGTTTAAAAAAAATTATTGAATCCGGTCAGTTTAAGAGCCTTTTAGATGCGCATAAAACTCTCGGTAACAAAGTATCAGATTTCATAAAAAATAGACCTGGCAAAGAAGAAGTTTTACGTGCGGTGTTGGAATTGATAAAGGATATGACATTTTTTGATGGTGAGAGTGAAAATCATGTATCCAAAAGAATTTCATTAAAAGATTCGTTACCGCGCATCAATGACCTTATAGAAAAAGTTAGAAAAATTTCTTCGTAAAATATGAAAATTATCCTTTCTGGTGGTGGTACCTTGGGGCCTGTCACACCACTTCTCTCCATTGTTGAATCCTACAGAAAAACAAATCCAGAAACGAAATTTGTATGGGTTGGAACTAAAGAAGGTCCTGAAAAAAATATTGTAGAAACATACAATATTCCCTTCTATGTTATCGGCGCTGGAAAATGGCGGCGGTATTTTTCTTGGAAAAATTTTCTAGATATTTTTAAAATTACTATCGCTTTTTTTCAATCTATTTTACTTCTTTGGAATGAAAAACCTGATTTACTCATTTCCGCAGGGGGATTTGTGAGTGTGCCCCTCCATTGGGCAGGAGCACTTCTCGGTATTCCCACCTGGGTTCACCAGCAAGATGTTCGCCCTGGCTTGGCAAATAGGTTGATGGTGGCCGGAGCGACCAAAATTACTACAGCCTTGCAAGATTCGGTTAAATATTTCCCAAAAAAGAAAACCGAATGGATTGGAAACCCTACTCGTGATTTACAATTTAACGATTTAGCCGAAGCAAGAAAATTTTTTAATATCCCCGAGTCTGCTCCGGTAATTTTTGCTCTCGGTGGAGGTACAGGTTCAAATACCATCAACAATATGGTTGTAGAAGCGATTGCTTCTTGGCCTAAGGATTGGCATGTGATTCATCTTACGGGCAAAGAGCGTCCTGGCACCGTTCCAACCAAAGGCAGTCAAATTTTT
>DALYEE010000011.1:0-6760 GCA_031972655.1 Candidatus Magasanikiibacteriota bacterium | reverse complement strand
TCCCAATTATCATGTCTATGAATTTTTGAGCAAAGAAATTGCCATGGCTTATGCAATTGCTACAGTGGTAATTGCACGAGCAGGTTTTGGTACGCTGAGCGAACTGGCAAGTTTATCAAAAGCAGCAGTGATTATTCCGATGCATAATACGCACCAGGACGATAATGCTGAATATTTGGCTAAGAAAAATGGAGTAATTAAACTTCCTAGCGGTACTAACGGTATAAAAATTGCCCATATTGTTTCGGATTTGATTAAAGATCCTAAAAAAATAACCGCTCTTGGTAGTCGGTTACATGAAATTTTGCCAAAAGCACCAGAGAGTAAGTTGGTGGGGATTATTGAAGAGTTGATTGGGTAATAGCTTGCTCAAGATTTTCTAATCCTTTCTTTGAAATTTCAGTTACTTCTTCATTCAAAGTAATGTCCAAGTGTCCTCCAATAGCCCGTGCTATATAACTAACAATTTTACTCCATTCTTCAAATTTTTGTTTAATTTCACCAGTAGTTAGGAATGTTTCTAATAGTTTTTTCAATTTACAATCCCAATTTGCCAAGTCGGGTAAAATTCGTTTATCCGATACCCACCACTTACCATGGATTCCATAGTAAATTTTCAAAACGTCGTTAATGCCTATGTGCATTGAAAGAAGTGTGCTTGCGGGATCTGAAACAAGATTCCTTTCTACTTTATTATTGGCATGGTAAATCAAAAATCTTTGTTCTGCAAAATCTTGTGGTTTAAATTTTGGTGCTTGTATTGATTGGTAATATTGTTTGGTTTCGCCGAGTGTTCCAGGTTTATCAAATAAGATAATTGATTCGACGATCATAGGTATACGTGCAGGGATTCGTTGCAACTCTTTATCATGCTGTTTTTTTATCTGTTCTAGCGAACAAAAAGATAGGTCTAATTTTATTCCTTCGATAATGGGGTGAAGAATATCCATGTGTGGATTATCTTCTTTGATAATGACGTTGACATCCAAATCACTCTCATCGGTAATTTCATTTCTGGCAACTGAGCCAAAAACAAACGCACCCACGTAGTTCGCGTGGTTTTCTAGGGCTTTAACCTTGAGAATAGCTGTTTGGATATTTTTTGTATGCATGTCGTTTCACTTAATTTTTTTTATAGACCCCCGACTATTTTTAAACGCTTTTTTTATTTTTGCTTTGCTTAGGAATTTTTCGGATAACCTAGGATCAAGATAGTGCCTGCCGGTTCTTATTTTTCCATTTTTAATTTCTAATACCAAAACCAAAGGTGTTCTAAAAACTTTCTTTGTTTCTGAATCAGGATAGCTTTCAACAAGCTCAACCATCACTACTCCATCACCTTCGGCAATATTTTTTATATCATATTCACGTCCTTTTATTGGATAAACTTCCTCCAACTCCTTCTTTATATTTATTTTTGTTGTTGGAAACATTTTTTTGTCACGAATTCCAGTATAAACCCAAGTCATAGTGTAGTCGGCGGTCATTTTTTTAAGAGCATTTTTAACGTTCCCGCTTACTTCATCTTTTAAAATCGATAGCACAGTTTGAATGTTTTTACTTTTTTTCATATTTTAAATTATTTATTCAATTATAACATTTTTTGTAATTTCTAATTGTCGTAGACAAAATATGTAATTTGCTGTTAGATTATCCTATCTATTCTATATAGTAAAGAATAGATAGGGAGCTGCCATGACGAGCTTGAAATACCCAAGAGCAAAAAACTTTTTTATATTTTTTTATGCCTTTTTTTCTGCTTTGTTTGTTAGTTTGTTGATGGTACCAAGTATTGATTACTATCTTTTACCGGAAATTTTTTTAGGTAAAAGAATTATGGATAATGGTTCGATCGTTCGTTTAAGTGTGGCCCTACTTATTGCTTTGGCAATAAATGTTCCAATAATTTTTGCAGAGACAGCTTTCGTGGTCATTGCTTTTCGTAGTGGTGCTAACCCCAAAAAGAGGGTTGTAACGGCTTTCTTTTTCATTGAGCTGTTGTTATTCATAAGTTTTGCGGCAATACATCTTCCACGTGATCCTGATAAGAAAATTTTAGCGCTGATCATTGGATTTATAGTTTTCGTTTATTATTCAAACCATCTTTTATGGTTTGCGATTTTGCAAAAAAACGAAAAACAGTAAGAAAAAAAATAGCCGAACAATATCGTTGATTGCGTTCGGCTGAAGATATAAACCAGCCTCAGGAGTAGGCTGGTTTATATATAAAAGATATGTTGTTAATAATCTTCTCAAATTTCAAAAAAGTCTCTACATGTTTACCATGTTCTCCCCAAAATAGTATTTCCATTGCACCAATAACATAGTTTCTAAAATGAAGCACGCTATTTAAAACAGCTATTTCTTTTTTAGTCAACTTTCGGTGGCGCTGATATGCTGATAGGTACGTTAATAAATTGGAAGGTTTGCGTGTAATATATAAAACATCCCATAAAACATACCCCAAACACACCACCATTGGTGAGTAACAAGCATCGTCGAAATCAAGTATTGCTGAAAGATGATTATTTTTAACCAGGATGTTGTCGTGTGTAATATCAAGATGGTTATAACCCTGAGGAAGTCCGTTGGGTAACTGTACGGCAAAATTTTTAGTACGCTCTAAAATATTTTTCACTTTTTGCTTTTTAATTGTCTCAGTTTTAATTTTGGATGCAAAATAACCTTCTTTCAAAAATTTCCACACTGGATTTTTTTTCTTTTCTTTCTTAGCAAATTGTTTTCCTAGAACGTGCATTTTTGCTTGTGTGATAGCCAACTCTTGGATAAATCTTGTAGAGTATTTTTTAGGATGCACGCCTTGGCTAAATTCCATCATGATGCAGTTCCAACGATGGTTTTGGTAAGGAAAAATTGTTATGTGTCTGCCGTGTGTATTAGGTAGGATTTGAGGAATGGGAATACCATTTTGTCTTAAAAAATCCATTAACCGCAACTCCTGTTCAACGATTTTGATCTTTTTTCTATTTTTTCGGTATATTCTTAAAACAAATTTTCCCGAATTAGTAGACACGAGCATGGAAGTATTTTCCACACCATCTTTAAAAAGTTTAAAAGAGATTAAACGAAGATCATATTGTTTTAGAATCTTATTTAAAATGCTGGTCGTTGGCTTTAATTGTAATTCTGGGTTAATTTTGGGCATGTAGAATTTTTGCTTATTTTTAATTGTGTCTTATTTTACCACTTAGCTTTAATTTAGCCCAATAATAAAAAAACTTGCGAAATCAAAAAACAGCACTTTTCAGCACTGTTTTTTAGTGGGTCGGCCGGGGTTCGAACCCGGGACCTTATCCTTAAAAGGGATCTGCTCTACCAGCTGAGCTACCGACCCAAAAGCCAGTCTTAAATTTGATAGACTTTTGACATAGCAAATGATATACTAAGCCTACATAAAAATCAAGAGAGTGGCTAAGCTACGCTAGTGGATAACATTTTAACCTAAAATAAAACCTATGTTAGACAAGAAATTTTTTCAAAAAATCCGCCATGATTTACTAAGTTATGCCGAAAAAAGACGTGAAGTAATCAAAGAATGTGGAGATGCCCAACATTTGGCCAAAAGAGCCATTTTTGCCCTCCAGCGTGACGATGCCAAAGAAGCCACTGCTTCTCTCGAGCAAGCCGAAAAAATATTGGTAAATTTACACAAAAAACATGAAAAAGTAGACGGTATTTTCGATGAAGGATCTTACAAAGCTTCTCTTGAGGAATTTGTAGAAGCCCGCCTTTTTAGCATGGCCATTTCTGATAAACCTATTGGGGAATGTAAAGAAATCAAAGTAGATTCTGATACCTATATTGGTGGTTTGGCCGATGTGCCAGGGGAACTTCTTCGTTATGCTATTAAATCTGCTACAGAGCGCAAGTTTGGGGTAGTAAAAAAATGTTACGATATGTCGGAAGAGATTGTCCACGAGATGGTAGATATGAACTTAACAGGTTACAACCGCCAAAAATTTGACCAAGCCAAGCAGGCTCTTCAAAAATTGCAACAGGTTGTGTATGAGGTGAGTTTGAGATCTTAAGTATGGAAATGGCTAAGCAAGAAGCGGTGGTTTTAAAATTCTATCAAAAAATTTCGTTTTGGGTAGGTTTTTTTGTTTGTCTGTTTATCGGTATTTCTTTGCTTGGCGAGATAATGATTTTTCCGCATTATTTCCAATATAATTATAGATTTTATTTTTTAAGATCATGGTGGGCTGATTTTTTTAACTGGCCCCCTCATTTTATTAGTATCTTACCAATAGGAATATATGTGGCATTAGATTTTTTGTGGTGGAAAATTCCTCTTAACATGGTTGAAACTCTTTTTTCTTTTTTTGTTTGGACTTTATCAATAATGAGTATTGTTTTGTTTCGAAAGAAAAATAACTTTAAGATCATCTCGGTTTTAATTATCAGTTGGTTTTTGTTGAATGCGCTCGGTTTAATATTTGCAATATGGTTACAGCTTTCTATTTCTACATAGAACTCAATAAGAGCCATCCGATTAATTATGAATAAATTTTCACAAAAAATAAAAACACTCATCCATTTTTTCTTTGCCTGGTTTGCCTATTGGTATTACGGTCGACCAGCTCGAAAACTGATTGTGGTGGGTGTAACTGGGACAAAAGGCAAGTCTACTACCTGCCGATTAATTGCATCAGTATTAGAAGCTGGTGGATATAAAGTTGGTTTGCTTTCAACAGTTGAGTTTCAAATTGGCGAAAAACGTTGGCTCAATGACAAAAAGATGACCATGCTTGGACGTGGGCAAGTGCAAAAAATGCTTAAAAAAATGGTAGAAGCTGGTTGTAAATACGCTGTGGTTGAAACTTCGTCAGAAGGTATTTTGCAATATCGACATTATGGACTCAGCTACGATATTTCAGTTTTTACCAATTTAGGAACCGAGCACTCCGAGCGCCATGGTGGTTTTGAAAATTTAAGACGGGACAAAGGAAAAATATTTGCGGGGCTAAGTAAAGAAAAAAATAAAACCTTGTTTGGAAATAAAATACCCAAAATAATTGTAGTAAATGCGGATGATGAAAATTCGCCCTATTATTTTTCGTTCGGAGCGGACCAAAAATGGAAATATTCTTTACAAAATAATTCTCCAGAAGAAAAAATGGTTGTGGGAAAAATAATAAATTCTACCCTAGAAGGTTGCGATTTTGTGGCGAATGGTCAAAACTACCAACTGAACATAGTAGGTGATTTTAATGTTTACAACGCATTGGCAGCAGTAGCGGTCGGTTTTTCACAAGGCTTAAGCTCTTACCAAATTGCTATGGGATTAAAAAGTGTTTCTAAAGTGGATGGGCGAATGGAGTTCATTGGCGCAGGGCAAGATTTTGAGGTGGTAGTAGATTATGCACATGAACCAATGAGTTTGCAGGCGCTATTTGAAACGCTTCGAAAAAGAGTCGGGCCACACAATGGTAAAGTTATTGCTGTTATTGGCTCAGATGGTGGTGGTAGAGACAAAAGTAAACGTTTTAAAATGGGTGAAATTGCAGGACAGCTCTGTGATTTTGTAGTAATTAGTGATGTTAACCCTTTTGATGAAGACCCGAATGAAATTGCGCAAATGCTGGCCGAAGGAGCTAAGAAATCTGGAAAAGTAGAAAATCAAAGCCTGTTTACGATTATCGATCGGCGAGAAGGAATCAGACAAGCCTTGAGTCTGGCTCAAAAAGGGGATATAGTTGCTATTACAGCCAAAGGAACGGAACCGTGCATTGTTGTTGCAAATGGTCAAAAAATTCCCTGGGATGATCGTAAGGTTGCTCTAGAGTTGTTAAGCTCGGCTTTTCAAAAAAATTAACACTTCTTTTTGTGGTCAATCGCAAAAAAACATCTTGGAAAACAATTTTTTATTCAAACTGGTTTTTATTTTCGAATGCTATTGTTCTAGTACTTATTTTGTATGCTTCGGCAAGAAATTTTTATTATGACTACCAGCTTCGAAAAGAAATCAGTGGTTTTAAAGAACAGGCTAAAGCTCTTGAGGCAAAAAATTTAAAAACTATTGAGTTATTGCAACAAGTAAAATCACAACATTTTGTAGAAGATAAAGCGCGGGTAGAGTTAAATATGGTTAAGCCTGGCGAAAAGTTAGTCATCATAAACGGTCAAAAACAGGCGACTTCTACTGATGGACAAGACCAAGTAAATATGGTAGAACAAGAAAGATTAACCAATCCTGAAAAGTGGTGGAAATATTTTTTTGAATAATGTTAATTAAAATTAAATCAGCTAATTTATTATATTTATGGAAGAACAAAATAATCCTTCAACTCGCAAAGAACGTACCAATAAAAAAACATTTTTAATCGGTTTTGCCATCCTTATCGGTGTTATTTTGGTTGGTGCTTTAGGTGTAGGAACATATCGTGTGTATGCCAAAAATTCTACTGATACATTTAGTGTGACTGTGGCAAAAATTCTACGTCTACCGATTGCCAGAATAAATAATGAAAAGATTTTGTATAGTGATTATGTAATGGATTTGAATGCTCTACAAAAAATGATCGCTTATGATGCAGCAAAAGGAAGTGCCCAAACACCAGAAAAAACATTCACTGCCCAAGAACTTTCTGATCAGGTTTTACTTCGTTTGGCTGGAACAATTATCATTGATGAGCTTGCTTCACGTTATCAAGTAACCGTAGAAGATAAGGACAAGCAACAACTAGAAGATCAGCTGGTAAAACAGTTTGCCTCGAAAGATCAAGCGTATGCAGAAGTT
>DALYEE010000010.1:14828-19873 GCA_031972655.1 Candidatus Magasanikiibacteriota bacterium | reverse complement strand
TCGGAGCGGAATGCACCACCAAAACACGGTGTGGTGAAAAGGAGAAAACATGAGACACGCTTCATCTACCCGTCGAAGAAGATCGCGCACCCGTACCGCTCAATTCGATTTAGAAGATCCGGAGGTCAAAAAAACCCTTCGAGCAACCTACTGGGCAAATAAAATTTTAATGCTTTTTATTTTTTCCAGTTTGTTGATATCCTGTACCACAATTTTGATTCCTTTTGACTCCGAAACCCGCCCTCTAACAATTTATTTCTTAACTCTCAGCGCCATTTCAATAAGTGCCTTTTTTATTTCTTTTTCCATTTTTAATATATTCTATAAAAAATTATTGAGCATTGTTCAGTGCATTCTGAGAAGCAGACGCTCAGCACCTGAAAAAATTGAACTCATAATCTCAATAACTTGGAAAAACGGCGTTTTCAACATTCTGCCAGACGAAATAAGAAATTTTTTAATGGCCTGTAATTCATACTAACGCCCAGCTCATTAAAATTGCTGGTAAATTATCCGAAACCATCTACTTCAATTCGCTTTCTTTTCACTTCGTGGAAAAAAAACGAGTGTAGATGGTTTTTTGTTTTTCCAAATTTACCCTTGCAATTTTACCAAAAGGTTGTAAACTAAAATATAAGATTACATCTATAATATCTATTTATGTATAAAAAAATACTTGCCGTTTTAGTACTGGGAATTTCGCTAATTTTACCTACAAAACAAGCTTTTGCCGAAACACCATCGGTTCAACCCATTGGTTCTCTTACTCAACTTTTAGGCATGAGTGAAGAACAATACCAAGAAGAGCTTGCGTCCGGAAAAACTCCCATGCAAATTGCCGAAGAACACGGAATGTCCAACAAAGTTTACTTGGCTAGGACAAAGAAAAAAACTACTGTCGTAAAACAGGTTGCTGAAAAAAAACTGGTGGTCAAAAAGGCAGTGACGAAAAAAACAGCAATCAAGAAACCATTAAAAACAGTTAAAAAAACTACCGTAGTAAAAAAGTAGTTTAATTTATTTTTTATATCTACCTATATGGAGGTAAACCAACCAATTTCCCCTAGTAATAATGCTGGTAGCCCATTAAAACAGCTTGAAAAAACACTTGAAGATCTATTCAAAAAAGCTCCGGTTTTGCCCGCAAAAGTTAAAGAAACCATCGTCCAATACGCACCATATTTGATCATCTTTTTTTCAGTTCTCTGGGGACTGAGTCTACTCTCTGCGCTTGGACTTACTGGCGCATATTTAGGATATGCTGGAATAACTGGGGCGTACCTATGGACCACATTTCTTTTCATGGGACTACGGGTTTTACTTATGGTTTTGGCTATTCAAGGATTATTCAAACGCACAAAAAGTAGCTGGGATCTTCTTTTCTATGCCAACTTAGTTGGTATCCTTGGCGGGCTTATCACTTCTTTCATGAGCACAGTTTTGGTTGGAAGCATCGTTGGCACAATTATTGGCGGTGCCGTAAGTCTTTATTTCCTTTTCCAAATCAAAGAATACTATAAATAATCTTCAATTTTTGCTTAAGTTTTCTTCAAAATAAATCTCGTACTCTTTTCCACTTGTACTCCAGGTATCCAATAAATTCTTGACCGAATACATCCCAACAGCAAACCTTCCATCCCGTGGGGACCAAAGATAATACGACCTAAGGGCGTAGTACTTAATACTTCTTTGTCTATTTGTCAGACTTACCTTTTTCCCTTTTTGATTATTTTCTGAAAAAAAATGTTTGTTTTTTATTTCTTTAAAATTTAACAATCCTTCTCTGAGAGCAACATGATCTCCATGAGATAATTTTCCAAACTCCATATCTCCCGCAACAGTGAAATAATCAGCATTGCCTAATTTTTTGTAATACCGCTCGATTACCTCCTGTGCTAATTTTTTGGATAAGTGGCCATCTTTATAGATAGGAAAATGCGTTCCTTCAGCTGCGCCAGAATTGGCAAAAAAAATATTTTCTTTAGGAACACCTAAACGCAACATTGAAGTAAAAAATTCTTTATTTCTAGCTTCCGAAAAATCTTTGCGATCAAGCGGACTATAGCCTTCAAAAGCAGGGACATGGCGTTTAGGTCCATAAGCATTGTGCACCAAATAACCACGTTCATTTCTACCATTTAAAACCGAACGCACCATCGAGCTTCCCCCATCGGTTACCATAATCGCATATACTTCTTTTCTTTCTTCAATATTTTTAACAATTGTTCCTGCCAGGAACATTTCATCGTCCTGATGTGGAAATAAAAAAACCGCCTTACGATTTTGCGGCACTGTTAAAGAATATAACACATCAATCATCGTCCATTTATCATTTTTCTCAATTCCAAATCCAGTTAAAAATAATGAAAGAATAAATAATAAACCAGCAAATTTTTTGCTTAGGTTTTTACAAGACATAATTTATTCTAAATTAGTTTGTGCACTTGAGCAACAATCGCCTTTGCCGAAATCTTTTCGTAATCAAGTAACTCTTGTTTTTTTCCACTTCTCGGCATCTTAGTTACAGCTAAAGAAATAATCGGCACCGAAACGTGCCCTATTGCCCCAACCACTGCTTCATAAATTCCACCCTCTACATAGTGATCTTCCACCACTACCAGCGCTTTCGTTTCTTTGGCAGATTTTTGCAATGTTTTTACATCAACTGGCTTTACGCTGTACAAATCAATTACCCGAATACTAATCCCCTCTTTTTTAAGAATGTCATAAGCCTTAAGAGACTCATGCACCGTAACACCCGCAGCTACTATGGTGATTTGGTCTATGTTAGTTTTGCGAAGCACTTGGCTTCCTCCAACTTTGAAAGAATCTTTTGGACTATACAAAACAGGCATATCCGACCGTGATGTTCGTAGATATGAAATTCCAGATTGTAAATAACAAAGCTCAGTTAATTTCTCAGCTGAAATTGCATCACTTGGATAGAGTACCACGCTTCCAAAAATAGAGCGGAACAAACTAATATCTTCCAATGCCATCTGAGAGGTTCCGTCTTCACCAATAGAAACACCAGCATGCGAACCCACAAAGGCAATGTTTCCATGGGAATAAGCACTCATGCGGATTTGATCAAAACTGCGCGTAAAAAATACCCCAAAGGTTGAAACAAACGGTTTTTTTCCGCGCTTCGACAAACCAAGCGCCGTACCTACCATATTTTGCTCAGCAATAAACATCTCCAAAAAGCGTTCAGGATATTCTTTTTTAAAAAGTTCTGCATAAGTAGAATTGCTTGTTTCCGCATCGAGAACGACCACGTCAGCATGTTTACTCCCCAATTTTATCAAAGCGTTTCCGTAAGCTTTACGCGTAGAAACTAACTCGTCTTTTCTATATTCACCAATTTTTAAAGCTGAATCATTACCTTGAAGTTTGGAAATTGAAATTTGAGATTTGGATTTTTTAACCTCTTTTGGCTTCTCAACTTTCCCCTTGATTTTCAGATCAATATTCCCCATTTCCTCCAGTGCTTTCTCGCATTCTGTTTTTGACAAGGCTTTGCCGTGCCAACCTTCTTTATTTTCCAAAAAAGAAACTCCTTTACCTTTGATGGTTTTGGCAATCACCATAAAAGGCTTATCACTAGCTTGTGCTCGCTCAAAGGCTTTTTTAATTTGGCCATAATCATGCCCATCAATTACCACCGAATTCCACCCAAAAGCTTTTACTTTATTTTCATACGCTTTTGTATTCCATCCATGCATAGTCTCGCCGCGTTGACCCAAGCGGTTAACATCGATAATGCCGATGAGATTATTTAATTGATAATAAGCAGCGAGTTCCATCGCTTCCCAAACCGAACCTTCAGCCATTTCACTATCTCCCAAAAGCACGTAGGTTTTATGTGGAACGTGGTCAAATTTTTTGGCATTCAATGCCATACCAACACCAACCGATAAACCCTGCCCCAAAGAACCGGTTGCGGCCTCGGTGTATGGAAAATGCATAGTTGGATGACCTTCAAGTGGGCTTCCAAATTTACGCAATGTTTTTAATTCCTCTATACCAACCTTACCTGCTGCGGCGTAAAGAGCATACAAAAGCGGCGCCGCATGACCTTTTGAAAAAATAAGTCGGTCATTATTTATATAAGTGGGATTTTCTAAATTTGATTTAAAAAAACCACCAAACATCAGTGTGGTCATCAGATCTGTGGCCGAAAAAGAAGAAGTAACATGGCCACTACCGGCCTCAGTGGTGCTAATCAAAATATAATATCGAATAAGCTTGGCAATCTTTTCTAAACTAGCTCCCATAAATAATTTGGTAAAAAATATCATTAACTTATTATAGCTTATTTTACTTTTTCTGCCAATCAGTACTTTACTTGTAAAAACCATTAATCTTTGCTAAGATGAGATCAATTTTAAAACCAATCTATGAAGCCGGGACATGATTACATTGGTGTATCAGTAGCGTTTTTTTGCCATGACGGACAAGGTAATTTTGTTCTTCATAAACGTAGTCAAAACTGTCGCGACGAACAAGGTCGCTGGGACACCGGCGGAGGAAAAATGGAGTTTGGTGAAACGCCAGAAGAAACTTTGAGCCGGGAACTTCTGGAAGAATATGGCTGTACCGGAATAATTGAAGAGGTGCTTCCACCAAATTCTTGCCTCCGCGAGCAAAATGGCGTAAAAACTCACTGGCTCATTTTACCTTATGTAGTTAAGGTAAACCGCTCGGAGGTCAAAATGAATGAGCCCGAAAGCATGGATGAAATCGGTTGGTTTACTCTCAGCAATTTACCAAAACCCCTCCACTCCGGTGGTGCACATGATATTGAATTAAATTTTGATAAACTAAAAAAATATAGCACATAAAACACATGCAAAAACTAATTGATGGGAAAAAAATTGCCGAAAAAATTCTTGCCGAAACTGCTAAAAAAGTTTTAGCACTCAAAAAGAAAAACATCACTCCATGAATCCATAATATTAAATTCACCGATTTTTTTTCAATACTATTTCTTTTCTGATAATATAGAATTCTTCCCACTCCAACAGAAAAATAAATCGCAAAAT
>DALYEE010000010.1:13902-14818 GCA_031972655.1 Candidatus Magasanikiibacteriota bacterium | reverse complement strand
TGGAGTTATTTTGATTGGTAATGATGAGTCTTCTGAAACTTATGTGAGACGAAAACAAGCAGCAGCAGAAAAAATCGGCGTGAAATTTGAACTACACCGCTTCCCAAATAGTATTAAAAACTCAAAAATTATTGAGGAAATAAAAATAATTCAAACAAAAAACAATCTCTCAGGATTAATCATTCAACTCCCTGTACCAGAAAAACTCTACACACCCGAACTTTTTAATGCAGTAAATCCCACTATCGATGTAGATTGCTTGACAGATATAAATTTGGGAAGATTAGTGATGAACACACAAACTATTCAACCTCCAACAGCTGGGGCAGTACTGAAAATTTTGGATGAATTAAATGTTGATTTGGTTGGTAAAAATGTATGCATCGTTGGTATGGGAATTTTAGTAGGTAAACCATTGGCTAATTTATTAATCAATGCCCGAGCGAGTGTCACTACCTGCAACAGCAAAACCAAAAATCTCAAACAAAAATGTTTGGCAGCAGATATTGTTGTGAGCGGTGTGGGTAAAAAGAATTTAATCCGGGGAAACATGGTCAAAAAAGGCGCGATTGTGATTGATAGTGGAATCAGTTTTGAAAACGGTAAACTTTCTGGCGACGTGAATGTAGCCGAGGTTTTAAAAAATGCAAAATTTGTAACCCCTACTCCAGGTGGTGTGGGGCCAATTACTGTGGCACTGCTTTTGTATAACACGGTTGTGTGTGCAGAGCGAAACGAAAAACGTAAGAGTTAAAAATGTAAATACTAAAATCGATTACATAAAAAATATCCCGATTAAATCAGGATATTTTTTATTTGGCCGAAGATGCTCTAAACATTTTCAGCCACCACTTGTTCAATTCACAAAGCTACGGTGTTCTCCACTCAACTCCCCGCACTTGTCCGGAATAACAGG
>DALYEE010000010.1:0-13892 GCA_031972655.1 Candidatus Magasanikiibacteriota bacterium | reverse complement strand
CGTGTCCAACTCGAAGACCCCCGCCAACCGCCCCTAAAACCCTGTGATCTCATAGAAGCGGCCAAAAGATCCTTCCATCGTCGCTTCACTCTTTTGCGCGATTTAGCATCAATCAACTCTACCCCAACCTCACACCCTTTAACTCGGGGAGAGGAATTTGGGTCTAATCCGTTTTTAAAACTTGGGCTGCAAAAAATCTTAGCATAATTCATCCAAGAAGTCTGTGAATACTTGACTTTGATATCGTAGCCTCGAGCTTCCAAAGCTTTGCGCACCGCCTTAAGTGCTTGCAAGGCATCCCAATACAAGCAAACCTTACCACTTTCTTCATTAATGAACTCACAGGTAGAATTAGTGCTTTCTACAAAATGGAGCGTTCCCGTGTTAAAATTCTCACAACTAAAACTTCTCGATGGTTCAGGAACAAACTTATTCTCTACTTCAGCCTTGTTTTTTGCTGAAATAAAAACCCTAGAAAACTTGTTGATCAAGTCAAATTTGTAGGCGGTAACTAAAATCACTACAATAGCAATTTTGACTGTCCAATCAAGCTTTTTCAACCATTTGAGTAAATTCATCATAGCAACACCTCCTTAAAGAGCAACCCACATAGTACGAAAAATAATGCTTAAAGTCAACACATTTATTAAAAAATTCGCTAATTTAAAACAAAAACAGCCTTTACTAAAGACTGTTTTTGTTAGATAGCCGAAATCAATTAATGTACAAGCTCAATTAAACATTCGGCTTTTGTTCAAAATTAAGCATCTGCTCCCCAGATAATTGGTCCCACTGAGAACAACAGCAAAAACGAATACCTTTTATAGCTTTCACACATTCGGATCTTTCGATTCCATCCACAATCAACATAACCGGAATATCATAGCCTTTGTCTCGCAAACGCCGAAGGGCTACAAGCCCTCCCATTCCGCAAATCTCTCTATATGGCATAATTATCAAATCAGGAAGAGGCTCATTACTCTGAAACACCAGCATGAGCGCTTCCATAGGATTGGAACAATTTTTACATTGTCCATAATCCCCCATGGCATCAGAAATAAGTGCTCTCTGAGCTCGGTTTCCAACTACAAAATACATGATTCCACTCCTTTCCTGTTCTTGGTACAAAGAACAGCTCTTTATACCATACCCAAAACTACCCGTCAAATCAAAAAACTACCCAAACATCAGCTCATCAGGAGGTTTACTCTTGGGCTCAGCTGGAGGAGTCGATGAAATAGCATCTTGGCCACGGCGTTTAAGCGGCGTTTCTGCCCATTCCACTGGCAACCCAAGTGGCGGCTCAGCACGCTTAGCACCCGCTTTTTGTACCAAAGGCGTCTTCACAAATGGCAATGGGAAGTGCCATATGGTGGCTAATTCTTCAATATTCAAAACATAGGGTTTCGCACCCACTCTAATTTCTCGATGTTTAAAAGATTCAACAAATTTATTATTAGCCGATTTTGCTGAGTCGGGTACTATGGAATTTCTACTCACAATACTAAATTGATTCATTGCTCCAACTAACCCATTTACACATTTTTTTGGATTGTAAACTTCTTTTTTAGCCGCATAAATCACCCGCAATTTGGATTCAAAACCAATTTTAGAAATCTTTTCTTCAATAGCCTCAATAATTATTTTACCTCCTGGCGTTAAATCAGACACTTTCTTTTCTGGTTCTTCTTTATGCTTATCTCCCCCATGCTCTTCTTCCCCACTCGAAGTAAAGGCACTGACAAACTCTCCAAAAAGAGTCAGAGGCACGCTCAAAATTTTGAAAAAAAATGGTTCGTGATGCTCTTTTTTTCCTGCAATAATTTCTTTCACCAGTTCAATTCCTTCTTCTTTCCACGCATTAGTTATGGGCTCAATAATAAGTTGCATCCAAAAATTTTCGCCACGACTAATACGACTAAACGTTTCCAAAATTGCCGCCATCGGATCACTAAATACTTGATCTTTGCTAATATTATATTCAAAACTAGGGTATGTTCTAATTGGATAACCTTCGGCTTCTGCCAGTTTAAACTCCACGCCATAAGCATCATATTCTTTATCGGGAAAATGGGATGGAATATTACCGACATAATCTTCAACTTCAGTTATTTCAGCCTCTGCATATTGGGCGTAAACAGCGGCTTCCACCAAATCGCGATATTCTTCTTCCGTTCTAATCAAAAACTGAATATACCCCTCGATACTAATGATTTCAAAACTAAATGTTTTTTGTTCCCTACCCTCTAAAAATTTTTCAGTAATACTTACCGGTGTTAAGGCACCAGTAAGTTGAGCAAAAATCTGCTCTACCGCTTTTGGCGTTTGAATAAATAATGGTGGAATGTCCACTGCCAAAACTACCCACTTCCACTGGTGCACATGATGCTCAACCTTATGTTCTACCCACTTTTCAACCATCAAATTAAACATTACTAAATAGACAATTACCCAGCCAAAAATAACAAATAAAACAAAAATTAATTGGTAAATTGGTAACGCAAAAATATCTTGCCAAAACGACAAATCTACACTAAAGCCAAAAGGTGTCTCAAAAATCAACGTTCCCGGCATAAGCCACTCCTATTTTATAAATTTATACACTCCCACATAAATAACGACGAGCCCAATTGCCGTCCACCACCAGCCTTCTTGGCCAGAAAAATAGCCACTCACATACGCTAAGGCAGTAATAAACATGGATATAAATGAAACTGTATGTTTAAATTTTGTGTCGCTCATATTTTTTTAATACCTTATACTTTATACCTCAGATAAGTGACCACATTATAGCATTTATGGTTTTAAAAAACAAAAAACCACTCGAGGTTGAGTAGTTTTTTGTTTTAAGATTCACTATTTAATTCTTTTCAAGCGATCTTGCCATTTTTCGGTCAACACCAAAAGAGGGCTGGCAATAAAGATTGATGAATAAGCTCCACTAGCCATACCAATAAGTAGGGCTAAGGTAAAATTTCTGAGAGATAATCCACCGAAGAAATACAGAGTAAATAGCGGAATCAAAACTGTAAGAGTGGTATTAACGGAACGCATCAGTGTTTCATTTAAACCATTATTTACAATTTCGCTAAATGAATCTCCTGTGTGATGAAGTAAATTTTCGCGAATACGATCGTAAACAATAATGGTGTCATTAACCGAATAACCAAGTACGGTTAGAATAGCTACAACAAAAGCAATATCAATTTCTACCCCAAAATAATGCCCCAGTACTGCAAAAATCCCAAGCACCAACAAAATATCATGGATCATAGCAATAATTGCCATTACTCCGTATTTCCAGCTGGCAATAGGACGAGAAACTTTGCGAAAAGCATAAGCCAAGTAGGCGATGATGCCCAGACTTACCAAAGTAACCGCCCAAATAGCCCTGCTTTTAAGTTGCTCGCTAACTACAGGACCAATCGTCTCGAACCCTTCTTCAGTTAACTTTCTTTTATCGTTCTCAAAGTTAGCTCGCAAATCTTTGATCAACTCTTGGTGTTGATCTTCATTCAAAAATTTCGTGCGAATCAACAATTCATTGTCTCCGGTTTTTTGGATCATTGCATCCTTAAACATTGGGTCTTTCAAAACCTTTTGCACATCTTCCGAATTAGGGCGATCTTGCGAAAAAGAAACCTCCATTAGTGAGCCGCTGGTAAAATCAATCCCGGGTTTTAAACCAAAACTGATGAGTAATACCAGACTTAACAAAATAGTAGCTGCACCAATACTAATCCAAACTTTGTAATATTTAATAAAAGGTATCTTCATAGTGTAGATTCATTATTTTTTGATCGATTACCCAAGAACAACCAAGAAGCACGGTCGCTCTTAAATCTCGCACAGACAAAGCGCATAATCGTTCTGGTTACGGTAATTGCAGTAAACAAGTTGATGAGCGTACCAATAGCCAATACAGCTGCAAAACCTTGCACAAAACCACTTCCAAACCACAATAAGAACGCACAGCTAATCAAAGCGGTAATATGCCCATCTCGAATTGATGGCCAAGATCTTGCAAAAGCTTCTTCCACACCAGTGCGCAAACTTTTACCTAGCTTCAATTCTTCTTTTAGCCGTTCAAAAACCAGCACGTTAGCATCCACCGCCATACCGATCGATAAGATAAAGCCAGCAATACCCGAAAGCGTTAGGGTAACGCCGATCAATTTGAATAATGCCAAACTTAGTAAAGCGTAATATGCAAGCGAGAAAACTGACAACAGCCCTGGTAAGCGGTAATAAATGACCATAAAAATCATGATCAAAATTAAACCAATCAAACCAGCATGATAACTTTTGTTCAAAGAATCAATTCCCAGAGTTGCATCCACTTTCTTTTGGCTCAACAACTCTACTGGCACTGGTAAGGCGCCAAGATTTAATTGTTTAACCAAATTTTTGGCAGCGACAAGGTTGTTGAGTGAACCCCCTCGAATTACAGCACTTCCACTCAAAATGGGTTCATCTACCCCTGCGATACTGATTGGGCTACCATCTAGAAAAATTGCAATCTTTTTATTTATACTTCGAGTAGTAAGTTCCGCGAACAACTTTGTTCCTTCATCGTTAAAGTTTAAACTAACTTGAGTCTCACCAGTGCGAGGGTCTTGAACAACTTCCGCTCTTTTTAACTGTTTTCCAGACAAACCCGAAGTTTTCCATTCGCTTTGCGGAGGAACAATATCAGTTTCTTTCTGAGTTTTTATAAAAACACGGGCGAGATGGTATTCTTTCAAAGGTTCTTCGGTCTTTTTGTAGACTAAATGAAATCCATATTCGGTTTCGATTGGTTCAGAAATGTCACCTGCTTTAAGTTGTTCAAACAAAGCTTTGTCTAAAGCTGGAATAAAATTCAAATCGTCTTTTTCAATTTTTCCCAAATCTCCTTCTCGATCCTTTGCATCTGCCTCGGTAGAATATTTTTTAACTAACTCAGCAAAATTTTTGGTAGTGACTTCTTTTTTAACTTCTTGAATTTTTTTCAACGCTTCTTCTTTGGTATAAAGTGTACTATCACATCGAGTCGCACCTTTATAACAAATCAACAAATGTGCTGCAGAAACGATCTTTTCATCACCTTTAGTTCGCTCTTCCAAACGTTTCACGATATTCAATCCTGTATCGGTTTTAATTGTTTTATCGGTGATATCACCATTTTTGTGAGTGTTGGCCCAGTCGTAAAATTCTGGACTTTGCTTGTAAGCAATAAACCCAAGGTCACCACCAGATTTTTTTGCTGCTTCATCATCAGAATATTTTGTTACTGCTTCATCAAAATTCATTCCCTTTTTAAGAGCTTGCAGCGCAGTAACGGATTTTTTCTCTGCTGCCTTATTAAAATCGTTTAATTGTTTCTTTTCGGCATCAGTAAGACTTCTTGGCGGCTCGGCATTTTCTTCTTTGAATTCCAAAATTGGAGTCTCTCCAATCATTTTGATTGCCTGGTTTACATTGTTTACCCCAGGAAGCTCCACAATAATACGATAGTCATTTCCCACTTTAGTAGTTTGAACCAAAGGTTCTGCTACTCCCAAACCACCTCGCACACGGCGTTCGATCACATCTCTGACACCATCTACCGCACCCGCTACATCAGCTGCGGGGATTTGCGCGGTTTTAGCTTGGTAAACAAGATGAGCGCCACCTTGTAGATCTAACCCAAAATTAAAGCTTTTGCTTGGCAAATGCGGTATTCCCACATGTGCTTTCGAGTTGATCGAGTCTACCGCTTTGTTAAATAATGTGGGTGGTACGATAACTACTAAACAAATCAAAAAAAGACCAAACAACATGAGCAGTCTTTTGTTAATCTGCTTTGAATTTAAACTTTTTTCTGCTTTCTGATATTGCTTTCCGGCCATAAGATATTAAATTAAGTTTCCCGATTATAGTCTGTTTCAGCCTATTTGGCAAGTGGATAATAAAGCTATTTTTTATACTTGAATAATAATTCAACCTATAGTATAGTGACGAAATCTTGACTGTACCGACAAAATTAAAATTACCTAGGGAGGGTAGTTTTTATTTTTTTCTTATTTTAAATCAATGTTTAAAGTAAGACTGATGTATACCGTATTATGTACCTCACAAAAACACGCCAATCCAAATTTGTTATCAAACAAATTTTTGAACCGGAACAAAAAGTAAAAAGAATTTTGCCCGTGTACACTACTCCAAGTAACGAAGTGAAAGAAAACAACCCCGAGCCATTAGAACCACAAGTTAAAAAAGGCTCGATCGAAGAAAAGCTTGATCTAAATGGTTACTTGATCAGCCATCCTGGAGATACATTCATCATTAAAATCGAAGGTGAATCGGCCCCACATTTGGGAGTCTATTCTGGGGACATTTTAATCATTGATCAACGCACCGAAAGTCGCGATGGAAAATTAGTGGTTGGAACTCTTAACAATAAATTTACAATCAAATTTCTGAAAGTTAAAGACAAGCAATTATTTTTCGCTTCAGATTTGCCTGGTGGTAAAGATAGTGAAGTAAAACCTGATACTGGTTTTGAGATGTGGGGAATGGTAAGCTACGTGATCCACAAACCCGGTTTTGGAAAATAAAATTATTCTGTTTTTTCCAAATGAATAAGCGCTGTTCGAATTGCTTCTTTGGTATATTCTTTTCTATTTAATCTTCCTTTGGTTAAAACTCCAACCAAACCTTCTGCCGCACCGACTTTAGAATTCTGCGTTAATCCCGCTTTGTACGCTGCGTCATTCATATCAAGGCCTTCTTGCAACATTAGATCAACTACCTTTTTCGGGGCTTCCCAAGCCGAAGAAAGGCCTAGGAAGTACTCTTTCCCATCATAAATAGAGCATACACAGACATCCATATAACCTGTTTTAGTGTTGGGCACCTGCATTAATCCAGACTCGACACCGAAACTATAATCGCAATTTATAAAAGCGTTTTTAGCACGATTCATCGCGCCACGAACTGTTTCTTCCAAAGATTTAGGCTGGTCCGATACTTCTGAAACAACGTTAATTGAAAAAACTTCCGCATCTTTTAAATGCGGATAGTTTTTTATTATCTCCTGTAGAGCTTCGATTTTAATTTTGTTGGTTGAACCGATGTTTAAACGCATAAACTTAATGATTATGGTTTAAGTTAATTTTCAGCACCAATTTTAGCTTGATACTCTTTGACACCCTGAAGCCACCCACCGGTAAAGTATTCTTCTGGCTTAAACTTGAGCTTACTCACCCACTTATAACATTCGTGATTTGTGCCAAGAGTTATTTCGCCTACTAGATATTTAGCCCTATACCCAATCGCAAATATTCTTCTCAAATCCCTTTCGCCAGTTGGCAATATTTCATTTCTCTCATGTCTAAAAAATACTACGGGCTCACCAAGTTTATATTCAATAGATCCCAGCTCTTCAATAACTTTTCGGTGTAAAATTTTATCGAACGGTTGAGTAAAATCATCTACCCGCAATCTTCCTCCCGGAATATCCCAGTCTCCAAATTTATCTTTGGTAATTAAGAAATTTCCTCCTTCATCTTCCAAAAAAACTTTTACAGCAACAAAATAGAGGTCTTTAGAGGCATTCATAACCTAAGCGCCATGACACTTCTTATATTTCTTGCCTGAACCACAAAAACACACATCATTGCGGCCGATCTCTTTACCTTCCGAAGTGGTAGGTTTATCACTTTTTAACGGCATATCTGTTACTGTTGTTTTTTCGGCCCCTTGGAAATTTAGATTTCCTTTTTCAATTATGCTCGGAGCGAGTTCTGTACCGATGCTAATTTTATATACCGAGTACACCACTTCTTTTTGTATAGCGCTAAGAAGCTCGTTGAACATGCGGTATGTTTCTTTTTTATACTCTACCAAGGGATCGCGCTGACCATAGCCACGTAGTCCAATTCCGGTGCGTAAATAATCTACGGCCACCAAATGATCAATCCACAAATTATCCATCGAGCGGAGCAGCACTTGTCTTTCCAGTTCGATAATCAATTCGGGAAAAGCTGCTTTTTGAACTACTATTTGTTCGTATTTCTTTTGTGCAAGCTCCGTAATATGTTCAATGAGTTTGGTGCGCTGTTCAACAGATTCAAGCTTGCTTTCTCCACGAGAAGCAAAAGCAATGATAAAAGATTGCTCTTCGTCGCTGAGGGGGAAAATGGTGGAAATAGTTCCGCACAATTCTTTGAGATCCCACACTCCCCTGTCTTCGGCGTTGGTGTGAAAAGAAACAATTTGCTCAATTTCCGCCTCAATCATTTTAAAAATCATCTGACGCAATGTTTCATTTGTTCCTGATACTTCTTTACCTTCTTTCAAAGCATTTTTTTCTGCCTCATATTGCTCGAGAACTTTTCGACGATTTCCATATACAACTTCACGATGACGGTTAAGCACATCATCGTAATCCAGCAAATGTTTACGGGTATCAAAATGAAAACCTTCGACTTTCTTTTGAGCAGACTCAATAATTCTACTAATACTTTTTTGCTCGATCGGCATATCGTCTGGTACTCGTAGTGTTTGCATTACGGATTTGATTCTGTCGCCCGCAAAAATACGCATCAGATCGTCTTCGGTAGACAAATAAAATTGTGTACGACCAGGATCACCTTGGCGTCCCGAGCGACCACGGAGCTGGTTATCAATACGGCGACTTTCATGGCGTTCAGTACCAACCACAAACAACCCGCCGTTGGCGCGAACTTTTTCAGCATCTGCTGCCACGGGTGGATTACCGCCCAAAATAATATCTACCCCACGACCAGCCATGTTGGTGGCCAAAGTTACCGCACCGGGTTTACCCGCTTGTGCAATAATCTCACCTTCTCGTTCATGATTTTTAGCATTAAGCACTTCGTATTTCACGCCTTCCTGCTCTAAATACGTTGCGAGTATTTCATTCTTTTCTACTGAAACAGTACCAATAAGTACAGGCTGACCTTGTACTTGAAGTTCTTTCACCTGTTTGGCGATCGCTTTGAATTTTCCCTCTTCAGTTTTGAAAATCTTGTCCGAGTTATCAACACGACTTCCCTGCTTGTTTGTGGGAACAACTACAACTTCGAGTTTATAAATTTTTCCAAACTCTTCGGCTTCGGTAACCGCTGTTCCGGTCATACCGGACAGTTTTTTATACATGCGGAAGTAGTTCTGAAAAGTAATTGTCGCCATGGTTCTGCTCTCGCGCTGAATTGCTACTTTTTCTTTGGCTTCAATAGCTTGGTGCAAGCCTTCACTATAGCGGCGACCAGGCATTTTACGACCAGTAAATTCATCAACGATCACCACTTCATTATTTTCTACTACATAATCACGATCGCGCTTAAACAAAGCTTTGGCTTTCAATGCTTGCTCAATATGATGCACCATCACGATTCCACCTTCGGCGTAAATATTTTCGATGTTCAACCATTCTTCCATTTTTTTCAATCCTACATCAGTCAATGTGGAAGCACGCATTTTTTCATCAACATTATAATCTTCATGGTCTTTTAGTCTCTCTACCAAATCTGCAAAACGGTAATATTGGTCGGCTGCTTCTTCTGCGGGAGCGGAAATAATTAATGGTGTTCTCGCTTCGTCGATTAAAATCGAGTCAACTTCATCAACGATTGCAAAATTCAATTTACGCTGCGAAATATCATCGAGTGTAGAAACCATATTGTCACGCAAATAGTCGAATCCAAATTCATTATTTGTTCCATACACAATATCGCACTGGTAAGCTTCCTGCCTGGTGCATTGATCTAAATAATCGTACTCCACTTTGAAAGCACCTTTTTCATCACGTTCTTTGTCATCAGCACTTCCCTCGGATAAATCAACTTGTTTTTTATTTGAATTGTAACGATATGACACGAGCTGGTTTTGGATAATACCGATAGTTAAACCAAGAGCGTCATAAATCTGCCCCATCCATACGGCATCACGTTTGGCTAAGTAATCGTTTACGGTTACGACGTGCACTCCTTCACCAGACAAAGCATTCAGATAAACAGCCAAAGTAGCGGTCAGAGTTTTACCTTCTCCCGTATGCATTTCCGCAATTTGACCCCAATGCAAAACTGTCGCACCCATCAGCTGTACATCAAAATGACGCATGCCGGTGAGGCGTTTGGAAACTTCACGCACAACAGCAAAAGCTTCTGGTAGAATTGCGTCCAAAGTTTCACCTCCTGAAAAACGTTTTTTAAACTCGACTGTTTTGTCTTTTAAATTTTCTAAGCTCAAAGCCGCAATTTCTGGTTCTAAGGCATTAATTTTGGCTACAATTGGCTCAATTTGTTTTATAACTTTGGCATTCGGATCGCCAAATAATTTGGTTAAAAAAGTCATAATTTTCTCTAAAATATCAAATAAAGTGTACCTACATTAGCATTTATTATCTAAAACAGCAAGGGCTAGAATTACTAAAATTAGCACATTTAAGAATTGACAAGACTCTCAATCTATAATATACTTTTTTGTTGGTTGGCCTAAAGTTGGCCAAAAAACAAAAACCTAAAAGAGGTTAAGGAGCAGAGAAAGTGATTGATTTTCTCATCACCCAATTTACCGGCTGGAGGAAACACCTTCAACCGCCGGCTAACGAGGGCGTGCGAGTTATCGGTGACCCGCAAGTTCAACCGACCACAGGATGGAACATTCTCTGGGTCCGCGCCACCTGGAAGAAGGTGGCGGTACTGCGGATCGTCCCGAAAAGCAGAGCCAAGATGGGCTACCGGATCGGGTACGCCCCCCTCCTCAAAGGGGCGACGTGCCGTCTCCAGGTGGAAGTGCTTCACCAGGAGCTCATCGCGGTGCGCCTCGGCAACGAGGACTGCATTTTCTTCGCCCTGGATGCGAACGGCGATGAGGTCGAGCTGGAGGTCGAGAGAATCACGACCACCGCCGATCCCGACATCGGTCGGACCGTGCGCCTGATCTAGGCGCAGCCCCACACACAACCCTCCCCGCCGGCGCAATGATGCGTCGGGTCCCACAACCAGACGCCTCATTGCCTTTGCTTCTAAAAAATTAGAACCAAAGGCAAGCGTCTGGTTTTTTTAATATCCAAAAAAACATTGACAAATTACATAAATTTCCCTAAAATCAAACATTCTATCCTCTAAAATGGGTAGAAAAAGGAGAATCGAAATGTGGAGAAGATACAAAGGAAAAGTTGTCGGTGTAAAAGTTGATGGAGACCCAAACATTCCACCGACTAGATGGTGGAATGGATTACTTCTATCACACTTTGTTTGGAACAAAATGGTAGTTGTTTTTAGCGCACAGTTAAACGACGACGTTGAAAGTGTGTTGGCCGGCTATCGTGTAGGGTACATAACACACAACGGGAAACAACGCATACAAACGGCTCCGATTAATAACAATTATTTCAAGATGTTTCTAAGACACGAGCCATGTACTTTTTTTGCTTTAGATAAAGATGATAATGAAATTAAGCTTCAAATAGTGGCTGTGACTACTAGAAATGACGACCGTTATATCTTTCACCCACTTTTATAACAGTATTTAAAATCCAGATGTTCTACTGCCTTTGTTGCTAAATACTTAGCACCAAAGGCAGACATCTGGATTTTTTATTTACACACAGCTTTCTCTTGTATTTTTGCAAAAATTAGCATATACTCTCGCAGATCTTTTTTCAAAAGACCATTTGATCTAGCCAAAAGATAGACTGCCTTCATTTTTTAAACCGAAGCCTGTCCTTAGCTAGACCAAAGCAGTCTAGAGAAAAGAGAATACGAATGTCACATCATAGTGAAAAAGGAAATTGGAAAAGTTTTGCTGTCCTAGCGCTTGCTGCGCTAGGCATTGTTTATGGCGACATTGGTACCTCCCCGCTTTATGCACTCAAAGAGTGCTTTGTTGGGGAGCATGGGTTGAAACCAACCCAGGAAAATATTTTAGGAATTTTGTCGCTATTTTTTTGGTCGCTATGTCTTGTAGTAAGCCTTAAATACAACTCTTTCATAATGAAGGCTAACAATCAGGGTGAAGGTGGTATTTTAGCACTACTAGCTCTGATTAATAACAAAATATTCGGCGAAAATGCGGAGTCACCCCGGCGCAACACACTAGTTGCCATGGGACTTTTTGGTGCCGCACTCCTATACGGAGATGGCATCATCACTCCCGCCATTAGCGTACTTTCCGCGGTGGAAGGTTTGGCTGTAGACAGCATGCCTTTTGCCAAACAGCTTTCTTCCTTAGTAGTGCCAATAACGTGCACCATTCTCATCGCCCTGTTTCTAGCACAGAAAAAGGGTACCGCCGGGATTGGCAAAGTTTTTGGACCAGTCATGTTGCTGTGGTTTTCTAGCATTGCTGCTCTGGGGCTTCCACAAATTATTAAGCACCCCCAGGTATTGCAGGCGGTAAACCCACTTTACGCCATCAAATTTTTCCACGAGCATGGATTTCACGGATTTCTGGTGCTTGGTGCTGTGGTACTGTGTATCACTGGCGGCGAAGCACTGTATGCCGACATGGGACACTTTGGCCCGAGGCCTATCCGCTTTGCTTGGTTTGTGGCGGTATTCCCCGCCCTACTCATCAACTACTTCGGGCAAGGTGCGCTGCTTTTGACGGGCAGCCCCGACGCGCTGAGCAATCCGTTCTACGCGCTGGTGCCCAAAGCACTACTTATTCCAATGATTCTGCTGGCTACTGTGGCCACCGTTGTTGCATCGCAAGCGCTCATTTCTGGAGCGTTTTCACTGACGCAGCAGGCCATGCAGCTCGGCTACTTCCCGCGCATGCAGATCGTGCATACCTCTGGGGAAGCCGAAGGACAAATATATGTGCCGGCGATTAACTACATCCTGATGGTAGCCTGCTTGGCTCTGGTGTGTGTGGCAAAAAGTTCCACCGCACTAGCTGCCGCCTACGGCATTGCCGTCACTGGCACCATGTCCATTACCACAATTCTTTTCGCCGAAGTGGCACGCAATTTGTGGAGGTGGTCAGCCTTCCGGACTTACCTCCTGACAGGCTTGTTCCTGATCATCGATCTCACGTTCTTTGCGGCCAACGCGGTGAAGATCGCCCAAGGCGGCTGGTTCCCGCTGATGGTGGCAGTGATGATTTTCTACATCATGACCACATGGAAAAAGGGACGTGCTGCTTTGAATAATAAAATTTTTGAAGGTTCACTTCCGATAACAGAATTTGTTAAGCACCTAAATGGAAAACCAAGAATTGATGGAACCGCTATCGTAATGACATCGAATGTTGAAATTACCCCTGGTGTCTTGCTTCACTCGGTAAAACATTATGGGAGCCTCCATCAAATTGTTGGCCTACTTACCATCTGTACTGATCGCGTTCCCGAAGTGAAAAATCAAGACCGGGTTAAAATCACGGATTTAGGAAATGGTATTTTCCAAATTGTCGTCCATTACGGCTTTATGGAAAATCCTGACATGAAAAAAATTGTTGAACTAATCGGCCAAATAGAAAACTGTTTTGCAACAATACAAAATATTAGCTTCATCCTCGGTCGCGTTACACTCGTCATGAACGGCGGCTCAGGAATGTCGTGGTTGGGTAAGTTGGTGTTCGCAATGTTAACACGACTGTCGCTTAACCCGACGATGTTCTACGGCATTCCACCCAGTCGCGTGGTGGAGCTTGGAACACAGATCGAACTTTAATCAAATTACTTGTCGGCTCAAAAAAGTAGCCGACAACTTTCCTTAGTTCTGGTTTACTAAAACCAACCCTAAGGAAAGTTCAAAAAAATTGAACTAGCAGATTGGAGGAAACAGTGAAAATAGCATCAACACTATTGACGCTCTTTTTTATGCTCATTTTTTGCCAAAACGCAAAAGCGGAAATAAGTATGTTTGACGGACGTTTGAACATCGCTGGTTTTGCGTTTT
>DALYEE010000009.1:3591-20393 GCA_031972655.1 Candidatus Magasanikiibacteriota bacterium | reverse complement strand
AAGCTTTAGGAATTTACCCTAACTAGCTCAGTAGCCAACCAACTATACACCTTTAAACAAAAAACACTCTAAATTTGAGAGAGTGTCAAAAGCAGTTAGCGCTTCGGACAAATGCTCTCAAACACTTATCTTACACGTTTGTTTTAACTTAACAAGCTAGTATAGCACATTTTTACCCTCTTGTCAATACCTAATTAGCGCTAAAATAAGCACTTTACCATATACCACCTATACATCACTCACCGCTTGGGTCGCATGCCACCACAGCTTCAGCGACGGAGCACGAGGTAGGGGTGGGTTCGCACACGCGATAAGCACCAAATTCCAAATCACAATTTCCAAAGAAATTACAAATCTCAAATTACAAAACGTTTTGGTATTTAGATATTGAGATTTGTTTGGAAGTTGAAATTTGATATTTGGAATTTTAGCGTATCTATCAAGGTAGACCTGCCTCAATGGCGAACTTAGTAGTTTTTAGCTAACTTACGATCAGGACAAGCATCTTAGCCAAAACAAGCAAATTCCAATAAACCGCTAATCTCAGCCACGTTCAACCATTGACAAAAGCCAGATTTTATGGTACAATGATTTGTTAAAGGCTAGAAATAGCTACCCACACTAAATGTGTTTGAGAGAGCCACTTAGTGTAGGAAACAAAGCCGTATTTTAACAAACCTCTCTCAACCAGAGGATTTTTTTATAACCTGGCTTGTTAGCCCAGAGCTTACCTTAAAAAGAAAGCCCTGGACTAACCAGCTATGTCTGGTAGCCCTTTTAAAACAACGACGACTACACCGCCCGAACCCCGGGCAGAAAAGAGAGCGGGAACATGACGAAGAACACCTTGACTCTGATCATCGTGATCCTCATCAGCCTCCTCTCCAGCACGGGGGAGGCGCAAAAGCCACTTACTCGCCAGAAGTTCTGGTGGTGCGTGGCCCGGTCTGACAATAACAAGCCCCGCCCCAACCGGGTGGCTGGGATGGACCAGACCTCGAATGAGGCGGAGGAGGAGGCTATCCAAAAGAAGGAGAAGCCGGGCAGCAACGTCTGCCCCGATGGCTACGAGTGGGAAGAAATGCCCATCGACGCCAATCGTCCTCAAATGTCGGCCGCCGCCGCTCCCGCCCAACAGTACTTCGAGAAGGCGGTCAGCGTGCGGGACAACAGCCGCGGTCCCGATACCCGCACAAGCTCTGACTTCGCCATACTACGCGACCAGTCACAGGCTCAATGGGGTCCCACCGAGAAGGAATTCTACCAGAAGACTGGTAAGTACCCCGGCTTCTGGGACGTCCTCAGCATGGAAGTCTATGTTGAGCTTGGACCTTCCTTCAAAGTTGGCAAACTCAAGAAAACTGTTGCTGATCGCCTCCATGCGATTCTCCGCACAGTTGCCTACATCCGGGCCGACACTGAAGCCGAGTCCACTCGCAAGCCCTGGTCGACCAGTATGTGCAAAAACAAAAAAACTGGTCAGCGGGAGCTTTGCGCGATGGGTCTAATGCAGGTGGTGGAGAGCGGTGTTAAAAAGTACATTGCTCACCAAAACCCCTACGACCCCTACTGGGCGATCAAGGCGGGTTTCTCCGAGATCCTCGACAAGAGCGATGATCACGGTGGCAAGCGACAGGATGTCATTGTGGCGTACAACGCCGGCAGTGGCAACCTGAGGGATATCAACGCCCGCCGTGCTCCAGGCCAGGACATTAAGGAGTTTCTCCGCACCAGCCCGCTCTGGCAGGAGAATGGCCCACGCATGGCCACCTATGCCGGCAAGGTTGAGACGCTGCATGATATCTACATGCGAGACCATGCATGGTTCAACACCGTGCTGCAGCGCCCAGAGTTCCGCTACCTGTGGGACGATCTGGAGGAGGACCTTCCGGAGTTCGGCCTCCGGAAGCCGTAATCGAAGTTTATTGCTCCTTTTTTACGGGCGTGAGAGTTTACTCTCCGCCCGTTTCTCATTTGTGGCCATAAACAATTGTGGCTAAAAATGATAAAAATAAAAAATCCCGCTCATGTTGGGATTTTTTATTTTGCAATAATTTCTCTTACACATTAGGAACACGAGGTGGACGAGGTAAACGAGGCGGAGCTGCTGTGGGCTTAGGAGCTTTTGGAGCCGGCTTACCTAGTTCCACGAGTTTGGCTACAGCTTGATCCTGATCTTGAGTCGCGACAGGTCCTTTGCTAGATGTTGCTAGATCCAATATTTCAGCAAGTTGTTTTTTAGCCCCTTCTTTTTGAGCACCATCAGAACTAGCTCTGTTTATAAGCATATACAATCCACTTGTTGCTGATTTCGCATCATCTTTATTATCAAGTCCGAAAATTAAATCTTTAATGCCCGATGTTTTTTCATTAACTTTTTCTGGTCCATACATGCTTTCCGCAACTTTTTTAAGCTGATCAGTCATGTTACCATCAAATTTTACATTGGTTTGAAGCAATGTATCAGACGATGCACTTCCAGCTTCGGTTTTGGCTGCGCCACCAACCCTCATTGTCTCTGGTGCTCCACCTCCCCCACTCCCACCTCTCGGCGGTTCACCCACTCTTTGACTCGCTACAGCAGGCGTGTTAGTTTGTGAGTCAGAACTTTTTCTACCAATATAATATGTACCTAGACCAATACACAAAACACCAGCCAATAATGCAGCATTTTTCCAACGGTTCGATTTCGGTGCTGCTTTTTTCGCAGCTGGTGCATGAGGTGTCGTCTCCTCATGCAGCGGCGCTGTATGTTCCACTACTTTCGCTGCCACACCGCCATGAGCCTCATCTGCTTTGGCAATTTCTTTTCCACGTTCTTTAATAATATCGCGAGCCACGCGGAAAGATTCAGTTGTTCGTTCTCGTTCTCTCAATTTTGTATATTCATACAGTAAATCTTTCGCTTCATCCTGCATAGTAAAATCATCACCCAAAACCCGTACCTGCATTTTATCTGCTTCATCTTGTCCCTCGAAAGCAGCACGCAGATTTTTAGCTGCTTCCGCAATTTTATCTGCTTGCGCTTTACTTACCGCACCTTTTTGCATTTCATTCAATATATCATTCATTTCATTCATCAGATCAGCCAACTCATTGTAGGCAATCTTATACATTTCCGGATTCACTTCAGCCCCATCTTCTTCGGCAGCGCCTTCTCGCGAAGCGCGTTGGTCCATATTTTTTATATAAAACTGACCATTATAATCCACGTATTGGTCAGCACTACGGTTAGCTTCTCCCAACAGCTTATTCTTCTCTTGCTCAGTATCAGCTTCACTTACTTTGATTTCCAAATTAATTTCGCGCATGGCTGTTGCCATCAAGCGAGTAAGTGTATTAAAAGCATCTGTGGTCAATATTTCTTTTCCACCTGCTTTGGCCTGATTTAAAAGCCCATCAACAATTCGTTTCCGTACTTCCTCATCCGATAGTGGTTTAACATCAAATTTTTCGCTATGAGCTCTTTGCGGAGGTTTTTCAAATGTTCTATTTAATATCCACCTCTTAATGGGATTCTTTGTACTTCTCCTCGATTGATACTCTTGCATTTCTTTTTGGAAGTCCGCTTCTTTCTCTTCCCATGCCGCTTTTTTTACTTCCCAGACCCCATCTTCACCCGCCCGTGCAGTCTCAAATATTTGTTTAACTTTTTTCTGGGCCTCTTCTTGCAAGATTATACCAATCTGCGAAGCATATTGTTCTTTCCACAAAAGTTTGAATTTATCCCAATCTTTGATACCAAAATCACGCAATTTATCTAGCGTTCCAAAATATGGTTTAGGCCCATCAAATAAAGTACCGATCGCTTTTGTTATATCGCCGTCACCATACACTACTGCAACACCACCTTCCACTCCTTCGCTCAGCTGTTTCTGGTAAATCAAGTTCATTACCTCTGCTACTTTTCTATCCGGCACGCTACCCAAAATTTCTTTTAAAAAACTAGAGGGTAACTCAACAAGCATTGTACCACCTTCTCTTTTTTCTCTGGCTTCCTTTACCTGTTTAGGCATTTCCCGTGGTTTTAGTTCAAAAATCTCCACTTCATTTTTACCAACATCTTTCCAATGTTGTAGAAGAATATTCACCAAATCAGCATTGGTTGGCAACAACTCATCTACTTTATCACTAATTTTATCGAGCTCAGCAATTTTTGCTTCACGCTTTTTTCTATCTACAATTGTTCCGGCATCACCTTTTAATGCTTCTAATTTTGCTTCTAGATCACCCTTTTCTTTCTTAAAATCAAGTTTCGCCCCCGGTTCTTCTTTGAGTTCACCCCAGGTTTTTATCACTTCCACAGTCGCGTTCTGGGTAAGTTCCGCCAAATTTGCTTTTTTACGAATTTCTGCAAGAGATTTTTCTTTTTCAATAACTAAATCTTCCGCTGCTTTAAGATCAGTTTCAATTTGTTGTTTCTCAGCTGTAAGGCTGGCAACTTCGCTGACTAAAGCAGGATGTTCACCCGCTATTTCTTGCAGACGATCATGCAATGATGACATTTCTATGTATTCAGGATCATTCTCAAAGGAATCTATTTTATCTTGAAATGGCTTCGTGGCAATTTCAATTTCTTTCAATCTCGCAGCAATTACCTTGCGTTCTCCATCCAAATCAGCTAACTCTTTATCTCTTTTCTTTTTAAGATCTGGGTCACTGATCGGCCCTAACTCACTTACTACTTTAAGCAAATTCACTATCCTCTCCGCCTTTTTCCTATCCCTTGTTTTTAAATCTTTTCTTTCAGGTGCAAACTTTTTTAATTCACCATCCGCGGCGGCATATTCTGCTACAGCCTGCTGGACATCAGCACGATTTTCGTAAGCATTATATTTTTGCTGAGCAGCATCACGCTCAGCTTCAAGATCTTTCAAGCCATTTTTCGCAACCGCAAGTTTACCTTCAACAGAAGTTTTTTTAATATCCAGTTTTCTTTCTTCAGATTCTGCTTTTGCCTTTTCTTTGGTTACTTGTTGGTATTCTTCTGCTTTTTGTGGGGATAATGAAAGCGATATCAATCCTTCTTCGTCAACCAATTTCTCTTTAGCTTCATCGTCAAGAGACGCCAATTCAGAAGAGTGTGTTTTTCGGTATTCCTGCACCGCTTCAAAAAGCGTAGCATCTTTAAATTCCACAGTAGAAGGATCGAGTGGTTTATTTTCTACGCTTCTTTGGGGCTGTTTTCTACCAGTTTCGTCTTCATATTTTTTATTATGATTGCCACGTATTGCTTCCCACCGTTTTTTTTCTTGCTCCCACACCCGAATCTGCTCGCTTTCACGATTATACGTAGCCAAATCTTTTCTGCCTTTAGTCTCAAAAACACGTGCTGCAAGCTTAATTTTTTTCTCAGCAATATTCCCAATTTCTTGGGCAATTTTTCGTTTCCTCGCAACATCAGCATTCCCTTCAAACGCCTCTTTGTGTCCAACTACTTCATCACGAAGCTGACGCAGCTCTTTCTCTGCATCTTTTCGAAGCTTGGCAACTTCCGCTGCCATTGCCACCACTTCACTTTGTTCCAAATCATTCCATTCTTTGGTAGAACCCAAAACATTCGCAATTTCTTTGGCTTTTGTTTCAAGACCAGTAGCTTTCTTAATCAACTCCTTAACTTTTATACCTTCAAGTGAGTCAATTTTTCCCATCAACTCCCTTACTTTTTTTTGGACATTTTTAACTGCTTCACCCGCTTCCGCAATATTACGCAATGTTTCTGCGCTAACAAATCGAACATGTTCATTGCTGTCTACATCTTGCAAACTAAACTCTTCTTCACCGTTCGGTCCTAGATTAGCGCCATTTAAGGTATACTTTCTATTATCCAAAATAATTGGCTCATTTTTGAATTTCGCAACTAAATCCGCTCCTTCAATCTTTCTTAAGGGTGTGCTACTTTTTATCCATTCCCTAACTCCTTCAATTTTAAACTCAAAAACAGTCTTACCTCGAGCTCGCACAGCGGTGGGCTGGGTTTGCAATCTTCCTGTTTCCCATTTTCCAGAATTTGTTTTGTAAATAACCTCATCTCCACTCTTATATTGTTCAATTTGTTTTTGAACCTCCCCTTCATTCACACCATCTGTGGAGCCCTCTTTATGTTTACGTACATCATTCATAGAGCATGATTAAATATGAATATTTTATGAAAGATTATCAATTTTATTTATTGCACTGCGCATTTTTTTCAGTTTGATTTCTGCTTCTAAATCGTAAAATTCTTTTTCCAAAATCTTTTCTTTTTCTTCCAAAACCTCATTGCGATTTGAAAATTTTTGCCACAAAAAATTAATCAACGACAAAAAACCTGTCGCTGATTTTTCTTCAACATCATCAATTTCAGATTCTGATAAATCTTCCTGCATAAAACCATATATCAAAATAATCAAAAAACTTTACTGCGCAGTTTTTACAGCGTCTTCTACTTCCTGCGCATAATCCTCCAAAATTTTTTGAGTCACTTTTTTAAAATTAGGAATATTCTTTTGCCAGAATTCCAACCACTGTTCTTTAGTTACATCATCTTTTTCTACCATTTTTTGAAATTCTTCTTTAGCAGATTCTGAGAGATGGGGTGATAAACCAGCTCCAATACGGATCAAAGCCTGCTCCATAAAATCAGGCAATAATTTATCGCGATCTTCTGGAGTAAGATCAGAAAATCCGTGGTTTTGGAGAATTGATTCCACATACTCTTCCAGAAAAAATGTTGGCTCAGCGAGAGTTTGAGGCATAAAAATTAGAGGATAAAAGTTAATCGAATTTTTTAGCGTGCTTTAAAAGTTGAGTGTTTTTTGTAACGTGAAATCCACAAACCAGACAAAACTAATCCTACCCAAAAACCAACTGCTGTATTAACAATGAGGTTTGGTCGAGCAGGCAGAGTAGAAACGAGTGGTGCATCAACTTGTTTGAAGGCAACATCCCCTCCCACATATTCCCAACCATGTTCTATTAATGTCTCTGTAACCACCTTAGAAAAATGAAGGGCTTGTTCGGTGGTATCGGCATATACCGTAATTTCAAGAAGACTACCGCCAGATACCATGCTACCTATCACATCTTTTTCCCATTTTGTACGCAAATCTTTTTCAGATAATTGAGACCAAATGGCTTTTTCATATTTGGTAGTGCTCGAAGAAGAAATGACTTTATCAAAAAAATCCGTGGTTTTCATCAAACGCGACAATGTTTCACCGATTCTCTCGGCGGATTTGGCTTGTGTGTACGGATCAATTCCTGTTCGGTCGCGAGAAATAATCAAAATACTTGTTTTGGCGCTGTATTGTTTGGGGAATAGCAAACTTACTCCACCAAACAACAAAGACATGATAATTCCCCACACGAGAAGTAGCTTGAAATGCTGATAAAAATTATTCAGCATATGAAATTATAAATATGTTATATAGTAATTGAAATAACTGGTGCGGTAATCAAAATATTTTTTCCTTGACGCAAAATCTTTAGACTCACCTCAGAACTGTTTTTCAAAGTATACCACAAAAACTCGGGGTTAACAATTTCATTATTAATTTCCAAAATGATATCCCCTTTTTTTAGCGGGCTAGTTTTGGATACAACCTGATTAACCACAAAACCATTTAATTTTAACCCTTGAAATACAATCGGCTGTTCTTCTGAAAACCATCCTTCGACACCAAAAGATTGATACGTCAAATTTTGTTTAGTCAAAATCGACGGCAACAGTGTAGTAACGAATCTACTAGGAAGAATTAATTGATCTTTGGTAACCACACCAATCAGTCGCCCCTGCTTGTTAAGCACCCAAGACCCTGGTTTGAAATTAGCACTGAGTGAATAGAACAAAATAGGTGCGCTATCCAAATGAAAACTGTTTTTGGAAACTAATAAACGACGAGAGATCAAGCTATGCTCCCACTCTTTATCTTGAAAAACGAATACATCATCTCCTACTTCAAGATTTTCTGTAAACTCTACTTGTTTATATAAGGTAGAAGAAGAATTAATCTTGAAAAAAAACAAACCGGTATTTTTATCAAAGATAGAACTTCCTACTTTTAAAAGTTTCCCAGCTGAAGAAATAATTTGTGGGTTTTTAATGACCCCGCTTTCCTCCGGATTATATGCCACCATCCAACCATCAGAACTCACGATCGCGGCGTCGCCCATTTTATTTTCATTGCTATAATAAGTAACACCTGATACCTGTGAAACATCGCGGTAAACTGTGACCATGCGATCTTTCATTTCTTCGCGCGTTTTTTCTTCTAACTGAACACGATAAAAACTGGATTGGAAATACGATGTCACCCACTGGCTATTGGTATCAACAATCGGCCACACCCAACCGAGCATCATAGCTGCTCCACTACCCCCACCGATGACCCCAAAAAATGCGGCCATAACAAAAATTTTAATGTGCTGCCATTTTTTATGCTTATTAATATTGGATGCTGGTGGCGGTAGGTGCGGAGGAATCATAAATAATAACAAGAATATATTTTATAAAAGCATTTAACTACTATTTCCACTTGATAATCATCGCCAAGACAATTACGAAACAGACGGCATTAATACCTAGAAACCAAAATTGTTTTTTCCAATTTATACCTTCTTCGGACAACTGAAACCGACCGATCAACCAATACACGTACCAAAGCCAAGCCATCAAAAAACCGTTTATCAAATAACCAGTTGGTAGCATGAGCTCTATCCAGGCAAACTGGCACACCAATATCAAACCGCCGAAGGTCCAGAGCCAAAAATCAGGTTTAAATTCTAAGTCATATTGTCTCCAGCAAAATCCACCCAAAAGAACTGTGATAATTGAGGCAGAAATTAACCAAACCCAACTACTCACCGCATAGATATTATACACTACCAAAGCCCCAATACCACTCCAAATACCTGCCAAGCCAAGCATACACAAAAGCAGTCTAAATCGGCGGTGCGGTTTACCAACGAAAGATAAATCGGTTTTTACTACAGGAAGAAGCCAAAAACTCAAGGCCGGTAAAACCACAATCAGAATTAAGACCAAATACCACGACCACATCCAGTCAACAAAAAGAAGCCAAGAGGTTACGCCGCATTGGAAAATGAATAATGAAACCCAGTGATTTATTCTTTTGAACCCTGGTGAATAGTAGACCATTCTTACTAAGAATGCCCACCAAATCAAACGGATCAAAAACCAAGCTAATAAAAACCAGCCGGAGGGCAAACGCGGCATCCACCAGCTTATTATTAAGCCAAATACCACATCCAAAGCTGTTGCTAGCTGCGGATGAAATGAAATATTTTTTAATTTCTTCATACAAATTTACGCCTAGTATAACTCAAAGAAGGTAAAAATAAAAGGGTTTATCGTGCGATCGCACGACATGTTGCAAGACCTCACCTTGATACTAGCTACATGATACCTACTACTGCAGTCACTTGATTTTATCCAATAAACTGCTAAAATTAAATAAATTATGACTACTCAGGCCGAAAATAAAAAAGCCCATTTTAATTATACTATCCTTGAATCACTCGAGGCTGGCTTAGTTTTGTCAGGTGCGGAGGTAAAATCAATCAAATTAGGCCATTTGAGCATCAAAGAATCATTCGTGACTTTTCAGGGCCACGATGCTTTTCTCACCAACACTCACATCACCCCCTACCCTCACGCTCGGTTGCCTGCCGACTATGACCCAACACAACCCCGCAAACTCTTGCTTCATAAGAAAGAAATCGACTATTTAAGAGGAAAATCACAGCAAAAAGGCTTGACAATCGTCCCCCTGAAAGTATATACTAAGAACCAACTTATCAAAGTCCAAATTGCTGTTGCTCAAGGCAAACATACCTATAATAAAAAGGAAACTTTGAAAAAAAGAGACCTCGAGCGCGAGCACAAAAGAACTTTAAAAACTTATAGCTGAAGGGAGTGTCGGGTTTCGACAGAGACTTTCTTTCATAGCCGCATGCCGAGGGGGCCTCTACCCTCGTAAATCTAAAGTGGCAAAACTTTAAGTGCAAACTTAATCTCAAAAGCAAAATCTAGTGTAGCTCAAGCTTTTAGCTTTAACTACAACTTTGCTACAGCAATGGCCTAAGGGCCGTTACTCATCGCCTTAGTAAAATCTGGTAGCTAAACGCGGTGTAAACCACTGGATGTAGATGTTTTATAATGACTCGTTTATAAGACATCGAAACTATTACGAGCAACCTGGTGACTTTTTTGCCTCTTTCCTAGGTCATCTGCTGAAAACAAAGAGACTATGTATGTAGAAAGTATGAGAGCATGTTTTTGGATGTGGGTTCAACTCCCACCACTTCCACAATCCCAGTCCATCAAGTCAAAAGTCCGTAAAGTCCATCAAGCACGACTTTACACACTTGATAGGCTTTCGACTTAAAGGACCTACCTGCCGATAGGCAGGCTTTATAGACTTACAATATGCGTATTTCACGTCGTTCTAAAAAAGAACAACCACAAAAAATTAATTATCGCTATAACGAAGGAATTGATGCTCCTCGGATTTTGGTTTTAAACAGCGACGGTTCTAACATTGGAGTGCTCGCGACCGCTGAGGCAATTCGCAAAGCTCGAGAACAAGAACTTGATTTGGTAGAAATAAATCCAAAAACAGATCCACCAGTTGCAAAAATTATGGATTTTGGACAATTCCGCTACCAAAAAGAGAAGGAGCTTCGCATCCGCAAAGCTCATCAACATGTGGTAGAAATCAAAGGTGTTCGCTTATCTTTGCGCATCGGCGCACATGATTTGGCGATCAGACAAACTCAGGCGCTTAAATTTTTAAACAACGGAGATAAAATCAAAATCGAAATTATGCTTCGTGGGCGAGAAATGCAACAAGCTCCGACAGCCTTAGATTTGATCAAGAATTTCTTTGCAAAGCTCAACGAAGCAGAAAAAGTTCGCTGGGAGCAAGAACCAGAACGCCAAGGAAACAAAGTTACAGCAATTGCTGCTAAGGATTAAACATCAATCCCCGACTAACAATTAGCAATCTCCAAATTGATAATTGATACTTGATAATTGATATTTACTTTAGTATGACAAAAAGGAAAACACACCAAGCCACTGCAAAACGTTTTCGCAAAACAAGCACTGGCAAAACCCAACAGCGCACCGCCGGCCAAGCACATTTCAATCGCCGTGACTCTGGAAAAGACGGTCGTCAAAAACGCCATATCCAAGCGAGCAGCAAAGCTATCAATCGTATTATCCAAATTAATTTACCATACCAAGCATAAGGCTTATAAACCACAAAAGATATGACACGTATTAAAGGATCAAAACTACACACCAAACGTCGCCGAGGAATTCTGAAGCATACCAAAGGATTTCGCTGGGGAAGAAAATCAAAAATCAAACTTGCTAAAACCGCCAAAATGAAGGCTGGTCAATATGCTTTTGACTCACGCCGCACCAAAAAAAGAACCAATCGCCAATTATGGCAAATCAAAATCAATGCGGGAGTTCGAGAATTTGGTCTATCATATAGTCGTTTCATTGACGCTTTGAAAAAGCATGAAATTCTGTTAGATCGCAAAATCCTCTCACAAATTGCTTCAAAAAATCCACAAATTTTCTCTAAAATCGTAGAAGCCTCAAAAAAATAAGGCTTTAACTTAAAAACATCTTGACCCATTCCAGATGTTTTTTTGTTCTATATACAGTAGAAAGGTTAGTTTTTACAAACTTGTCCACATCAGTAGCTTGACAAGCCACATGAATTCTGGTAGTATCTAGTGTATTGAAATTAAACTTCATTTCCTTTAAAAGTCTTTAAAGTGTTTGGCTAAGGCCGGAGTTCCCCCTCCTTAACTCCTGGACTTACCAAACATTTTGAAGATTTTTTTTATTAGCAAAATTCAATAAAAAATACCCCCTATCTTCTCTTGCATTTTATTTCGGAATAGTATATTATCTTGAAAGTTAAAAGTCCTTCAAGTCTGTAAAGTCCTTCAAGTCACAAATTCTGACTTTATGGACTTGATAGACTTTACAGACTTTTGACTATCATTTTGGGTCGGTAGTTCAACTGGTTAGAGCACTGCCCTGTCACGGCAGAAGTTGCGGGTTCGAGTCCCGTCCGACCCGCTCTATATAAATTCCTTGACTTGTAATCAATTTCTAGGTAAGATCAAGTCCTAGGAATTTCGCGGAAAAGCACGAATCGCAAGAAGAGTGCTTTTTTGTTTAAAAAGCACTCTTCTATAAAAAATTTAAGAAAAGCTATTTCTCAGGATGTTCCACCGCCTCATCTCTCACCCGCTCATCATATTCTTGGGTCTCAAGCAACAGAGTATCTACTATTATCAAAGATTTTAAATATGCTTCTGGCCGACCAAGTTCGATCGCCCAGCCACTACTTTCTATATTCGAAAAAACTTTATTTCTTTTACGCCCCAAAACGCTTACAGCCTCCTCTTCACCACCTTGATTATGCAAAGGGATACCGGAAAAAAATTGATCATAAGTGGGTTCATCAGCCCCATTGCTTACTGAATCAAAACTTGGCATTTTCATAAAATACATATCCGAAACCCGGTGACCCATATCGTCAGTTTCTCCACCAAAATAACTGTTATCTTTTTCTAAGGGCACAAAACCTCTATTTTCATTAAACTTGTTAAATCCATACATAAGAACGGGGATTTTACGTGCACCATCGATATGTTTTGCCCTTTTTTCATACATACGTGCGATACTGTATGCTTTTACTACAGCGCTAGCAACCAAAGCTAAAACAGAATAACGGGTTTCTTCTGTGTCTAGTTTCACTCGCTCATTTCTAAGCACTCCATAAAAACCATTTGTTTCCGTACTCTCTACCCGCTCTTTTGACACGCAGTCTCCTCTTAAATTAAGTTGATAATCTTCCAAAAAGCGGATCTTTTCTAAACACTTATCTTCTGCCAATACCACTACTTTTTCTATAAATTCTTTACTCCACTTTTTATCCCCCACCTCTGCGGCAAACTCAAATGGGTCTCTATCTCCTGTTTCTACTTCATCAATACCACGCTTAAACCACATCATATCCGCCGCTTCACGTTGTTCTCTATTTTCTATCTCCATAGAAATAACTTATTTTTACCAAAAAAATTTTACCTTCTACTAAGCTATCACAAAATGATTAATTTATAAACAAAAAAATAGCCCCGACGAATATCGGGACTATTTTTTATGACCCGAAATTGTTTTCGGGTAATAATGTGCTACCAGTGTACATTTACAAATTTGAGCTATTCCGAACCATCCTTAACAACGCGAATGCCAAACAAAAATGAAAGCACCACACCTAAGAGGCATACTATTCCCAAACCACCCGACAATACAGATTCAACCCAGGGATTGGTAATGTCAGCAAAAAAATAAAAAGGGCCTAAAATCACAGCAACGATAAATGCCAATGGGTAAATAATCTTTTTGGCAACAAATTCCACAATCCGTTCACCTCGGCTACTTATCGTAAAACACGAGCCTAGAAAATTCGTACTCATTATACTGACCGCCAAGGTAGCAATACCTTTTCCCATAAATAGAAACACTCCATCAAAAAGGCAAAGTAAAAAACCAGTTAGCAAAAAAACCCAAAACCACCGACTCTTCCAAATATTGATCATGAAATACCCTCCTTCCGTTTCTGGGTATAAAACGAACGGTTTTAAGCAAGCTACTTAGCGCTAGCCTAAAATCATTTGTCTTACTTGAGAACAACCAATAGTAGATAAAAAACGGCCTTTTGTCAACACAAAAAGTAAACCAACACCTCACTTAAAACAACAAAATAAAACTTTGACAGAAAAGCAATTTTAGCCTATACTTCCACGTTATTTAGCCTAACCAATAGGCAAACTTGGAATATTACAAAGTATGAATCAAAACAACGTTATTATCCGTTTTGAAAAAACGACCTATGGCTACAGCGAAGACAAGCTCATTTTGGATGAGGCCAGCTTTTCTGTTCGCGACAATGCCAAAATCACCATCATGGGTCAAAATGGCGCAGGAAAAAGCACGCTTTTTAAACTTATCCTTTCGGCCGCCGGAAACATCAAGGAAAAGCCATTGAAGCCCATTTCTGGGTCAATCTTCATTCAGAATAATGCTACCATTGCCATTGGTTTACAGGTAATGCCCAAAGAATATTTTGAGCTCACTATTTTGGAATATTTTGAAACAGCGTTTAGTGAAAAGAAATATAATCTAGAAAAATTAATAGCCGATGTATTGGAAGTGGTAAATTTTAAAACTCCACTCGATAAAAAAATTAAAGACCTTTCTGGTGGTCAGCAAGCGCGCCTACTTTTGGCCTACGCCTTGATTCAAAAACCAGACATTTTGCTTTTGGATGAGCCAACCAATAATCTTGATGCAGAAGGGATTGCGCATCTCACTGGCTTTTTGATGATGTACCAAAAAACAGTGATTGTCATTTCGCACGATGCAGATTTTTTGAATGCCTTTACTGAAGGGGTTTTGAACTTAGACGTATACACCAAAAAAGTAGAACAATACGTAGGCAATTATTCGGATGTGGTGGAGCAAATTGCTGCCCAAATCGAGCGCGAAGAAATGAAAAATGCCCAGTTGAAAAAGAATATCCAAGACCGCAAAGATAAAGTAAACTTCTTTTCTCACAAAGGTGGTAAGATGCGTAAACTTGCGAGCAAACTGCGCGAAGAAGTAGCCGAAGACGAAGAAAACATGGTAGATGTAAAAAAAGATGACAAAACTATTTCTGCTTTCAACATACCAACACAGCAGTGGTCTGAGGCGATGGTAAAAATCAATTCAGTCAGTGCATTGATCAATCATGAAGTAGTAATTAAACCGGTAGACATGAAACTATGGCGTGGAAACCGCCTACAAATCGTTGGCCCTAACGGTATTGGCAAAAGTACGCTTTTGAAACAACTAGCAGCTGGCGATACGTCTAATGCGGTAATTACTCCGGGAGTTAAAGTTGGTTTTTACCGCCAAGATTTTTCTGGCCTTGATTTTGACCAAACAGTTTACAAATCTTTATTCGACATGATGGATGTGCCGAACAACGAAGAAGTGTACCGCACCGGCGCACAATTTTTACTCTCTTCGGAATTGATGCAAAACAAAGTTGGTTCGCTCTCCGAAGGACAAAAAGGTTTGCTCTGCTACGCACGATTTGTACTCCAAAAACCAGGGCTTTTGATTTTAGACGAACCATCTAACCACATCAACTTCCGCCATTTACCTGTGATTGCTGAAGCGATCAATGATTTTGAAGGTGCGATCATCATTGTTTCGCACATGCCCGAATTCATGTCGCATATCAAAGTTACGGATGAATTAGACTTGGAAAAGATATAATATTATAATTCAAAAATACCCTGGATTTTATTTCCAGGGTATTTTTTTAAAAATTTATTTTAATTTTGTTTTGTACTACCCCTCTCTTTTGTCTTCAACGAATTCAATTCTGAGATAATAATCTTCATTTGAGTCTCAATGGTATTGATCATCTTTTGCGTTTGGGCCACATGCTCAATCGCATACTTGTCTTCCTTATCATCTTCCGCCTGGATATTATCAATATCTTTGGACATATCAACTACTTCATCTTCAATACCTTCCACATCCTCCTGAATCTCGTCTACATCCCCCTGAATTTCATCAACGTCTTTTTGGATCTCATCAACGTCTTCTTGGATTTCATCAACATCCTCCTGGATCTCATCAACGTCTTTTTCCACTTCTTTCAAACTTTCCGTATTTCGATTGATGGTCATTTGGATAAAAATGGACAGATAAATTGCTTCAAGCGATACAGCTGTAGTTAGTATCAACAAAATCTTATCTGTATCAAAGCCGATAAAACGCAATGAAAATATCCCAATAAACAAAAAACTATGGATCAAAACTGACTTAGAAGTGCCAATAGACTCCGTGAGTTTAATTGAAAAGTTCTCCAAACTGTTTAATTTTTTACTCTGTTTTTGTTCATTCATACAGCGTTTAGTATACTCTTTTGTTTTATAAAAAACAACGTCTCAAAACATGTGACCACCACTCTTTTGCGTTGATTTTTCTCCTTTTTGGGAATATACTATAGATATAAAATTAAATTTAATTCACAAAAATTATGAAGGATAAATTATTTATAATAGCAATTACATTTCTTGCTACAAGTGGCTTATTTTTAGGATACGCTCTATACAACGAGAGTCAAAAATATTCCGAACTACGTTTGATGTATATAAACCAACAAAATTCAGCACCAAAAACCAACACAATACCAGACACCACAAAGCAAACAGCAACGGAAACAAAAACAACATCGACCACCACAACTAATCCGACAACAACCGTACTTGGTCGAGAAGCATTTGGTCCGCAAATTAGCCCTGATGGTAAATGGATTCTCACACTTGAAGAAACACAAAACGACCCTTCAATTTCTGAAACACAAAGTAGTATTATTTTAAAAGGACTTTTCGGACAAGGAAGTCGTGTTGTCGCGAGCTCAAATAAAATAAGGCTAGAGCCTGCTGGATGGTCTGCAGATGGTCTTAAATTCTATTATTCATCTAAAACTTTTGCTACCGACGGGTGTGGTGGAGCATATCCAGAACTATCATATGCTGGAGACACTCTTTATGAAGTTATTCTTGATAGCGGAAAACGAAAAACAATATTTGAAACCGTAGCTAGCGGATGTGGAAACTTTTTTGGACTTAGAGATGTGCATGCAGCTAAAAATATGGTAGTTTTTGAAGAACCGAGTGCCGCCTCAGATGTTCCAAAATATTCTATT
>DALYEE010000009.1:0-3569 GCA_031972655.1 Candidatus Magasanikiibacteriota bacterium | reverse complement strand
AATAGGTCGATCTAAAAAATTAGTAACGACCATTTCTAACACCCAAGGAATTACCGCGGGCGCATTAAGTCCTGACGGAACAAAAATAGCCATTGTTCAAAATCAACAAATTAGCGGTTTCGACTACACCTATAAATTATTCATAATTAACCTAGCTGATGGAACTAAAAAAGAAGTGGCTATGCCAAAAAAAGATGGTAACTATTTTAGCGGCTGGGTAGATAATAATACCATTAGTTTTAATGTTGGAAACAAAATAACCAACATCGCCATCTAAAAATTAAGCCTAATTTCATATAAGTTAATTTCCATCATAAAACAGACCGCCTAGGTCTGTTTTATAGTTAAAAACAAGTAAATAGACTTTAAACTCAGTAAGCGTCAATTATCATCGCTAGCTTGACAAAACCCCATTTTTATGCTATAATACTATGTTATTTGGCTGAAATAAGCGAAATTGCACCAAATGTTTGAGAGAGCATTTATGCAATCTAAGCCAAATAAAACCTAAAGACTTAAAAAGCCTCTCTCATGTATTTGCGAGAGGTTTTTAAATAAGAGCAGCTCTTTAAAAACAAGTTTGTGTTCCGAAGAAAGCAGGTTTACCCTCTTTTCTCCGGAATACAAACTTTAAAAAGAAAGAAGAAAAACAGATGGCGAAAAAAATCGCTCACATCTCGTTTCTTCTGGTGGCACTAGCCATTCTCCTAAGCCCCCTACCAGGTGTGGGAGCATTGGGAGCATGGATGCTTCAGAAGAACCCCTTAGCCCATGCACTGGGCACTCGGTTCGTAAGAACCACGTGGGGGCGCCGACGCTATGTCGGCTACCTGACCGTAAAAGGTCGGTTGTACAATCGGACTGCCCGCGCACTAAAGGCGCTGGCAAGCCGACTCCCCAGGACATCACTGGGCTACCAACCCACACTTCCCGCTCTTTACTAATAGCGCGCGTCTAGCAAACGCGCCCTTCAACTCTCTACTTAAATCCTTAAGTCGAGTGAGAATAAAAATACCCCGATTATACCGGGGTATTTTTATTTACTTGACAATAAATCCACTCTATGATTTAATATATTCAAGCTAATTCGGGTACTTCTATCCAATCCTGAATTCTTAAAAAAATCCGGCCATTTTGGCCGGTTTTTTTTACTTCTATATTTTGATCTTTTTTCTCAATTCCAGGCTTTTCCACTGTTCTTTAAGAACATTCTCTTTTTCTTGTAATTCTTTCTTCAAAGCCGCCTCCTTATCACTCAAATCTTTTTTCATCGCTTTTCTTTTTGCCAAATATTCTTGCCACAACTTTTCTAAGTTTTGCTGCTCAGCTTTTCTATCTAGCTGAATTTTTTCACGATACTCCTTTCTCACCGCACTTAGCTTTTCCAAATAATCTTTCCGAGAAGAAACAAGTGGTGGTGTACTAGTAACTGGGCGTGGGATTGGCTGCATTATTAGTGGGCGCTCCACACTATTTACTTTACTTTCCGTCGCGGCCAAAGCAACCCCGGCGCCAAGCAACATCAAAACAAAAGCAGCTACTCCTCCCAAATACAATTCTTTTTTCATAAAAAATTAATGAAAAATTACTGATACATTTTATCACGATGCTAATAATTCTAAAAACGCTTTTTCATCCAAAATTTCTACACCCAGCTCTTCGGCTTTAGCAAGCTTAGACCCTGGTTCTGCCCCCGCAACCACATAGCTAGTTTTCTTACTTACCGATCCTGTCACCTCTCCACCAAGCTCCCTTATCTTATCCTTAGCCTCATCCCGGGTGAGGCCAGACAATGTGCCAGTTAACACAAACGTTTTACCCATCAACTTTCCTTGCTTGCCCGCCGAAGCTTTAGCGAAGGAGGGTTTCTTAATCACCACTCCATTATCCAAAAGCTTATTCAAATACTCCTGATTTTTCTCATTCGAAAAATATTCCACAATAGCACTCGCCACACGCTCGCCCACTCCATTTATTGCCTGCAAATCTTCTAGTGAAGCTTTTTGCAATGTGTTTAAATTTTCAAAATGACTAGCCAAATCTTCCGCTGTTTCCTCGCCCACATGAGCAATACCTAGCGCGTTTATAAAACGACCGAAAGTAATCTGTTTGGCCTTTTGAATTGCTTCAATTAAATTCTGGGCAGATTTTTCGGCAAAGCGCTCCAGGGGTTCCAAATCGCCAATGGTTAAGGTAAACAAATCTGCAGCGTCTTTAATAAGCCCAACATCTACTAATTGCTCTACGATTTTTTCTCCACAATGATCAATATCAAACGCGCGCTTACTCACAAAGTGAATGATCCGTTCTAATTCTTGGGCATAACAATTAGGGTTCAAACAATACAAAGCCACACTGTTTTTTTGCTTCTTATCCACGGTGTCTTGAAAACCAACCTTATTGCCACATACCGGGCATTTTTCTGGGCGCACAATCTTCTTTTCTTTCCCGCTGCGCATTTTATCTAAAACTCGGATAATCTTGGGAATGATATCGCCAGCCTTTTCAATCACTACCATATCCCCGACTTTAATGCCCAAACGCTCTATTTCATCAAAATTATGCAGTGTAGCGTGCGTTACCGTGGTACCAGCGAGCTTAGCCGGTTCCATTAGTGCAACTGGCGTTAAAGCCCCCGTTCTCCCAACCTGGAAATATACATCCAGCACTTTGGTAGTGGCTTGCTCAGCCGGGAATTTATAGGCAATAGCCCAGCGCGGTGCCTTGCCCGTAAACCCCAAGGCATTTTGATATTTTTTCTGATTCACTTTTATCACCACACCGTCGATCCAAAATTCCTGGCTCGTTTTTTCTTTATTCCATTTTCTATGAAAAGCAAAAATCTCTTCCATTGTTTTGCATACTTTCCAATGAATATCAGTTTTAAAACCAAGTTCTTTGAGCATTTCCAACTCCTCACTTTGCGCACGTGGAGCATTGTCACTAGAAATATCATAGGCAGTCAAAACCAATTTACGCTCCGCCGCAATTTTTGGGTCAAGCTGGCGAATGGTTCCAGCGGCTGCGTTTCTGGGGTTAGCAAAAAGTGGCTCCCCAATCTTTTCGCGCTCGGCATTTATTTTTTCTAGCATCGTTCTGCTTAACCAGGTTTCACCTTCTACAATAATATCGACTGGTTTTTTAAGAGTTAATGGAACCGATTGGATAGTACGAATGTTATGCGTAACATTCTCCCCCACTTTTCCATTTCCGCGCGTCGCCGCACCTTTGAGCATGCCATTTTCATAGGTTAAAACCATGTGTAAACCATCAATTTTTAGTTCACACACGTAATCCAAATCGATTGGCCTGGTGCCCAATTCTTTTTCTAAAATTTTTAAAATGCGCTCTTCCCAATCAAAAATATCCTCTTCACTAAACGCATCATTAAAAGACCACTGTGGTACTTGGTGAGTAACCTTTTCAAATTTATCAAGCGGCTGACCGGCTACACGCTGAGTTGGTGAATCTGAAGTCACTAAATCTGGATAATCGGCTTCAATTTTTTTAAGCTCATCCATTAAGCCGTCGTACATCGCATCGGTTACTTCTGGATCGTTTAAAACATG
>DALYEE010000008.1:10959-21332 GCA_031972655.1 Candidatus Magasanikiibacteriota bacterium | reverse complement strand
TTTCTGAAATCGGCAAAGTGACTGTCCTACACTCATCTTTATCATTTGGTTTTACTTGTCGAGGATTACTTTGTCCAAAACCCATCGCTTTGTTATTCATGCCTTGCACACCTCTACTCATGATGTAGATAAAAACAATAATCACAATCAAAGGTAGCAAAATAGGGAGCAAGTTAATTGCCCAGAATTTCCAAGAACTATCTTGTTTTTTATCAATTTCTACTCCTTGAAGTACTTCTGCAGGAATTTTGTATTGTTCCACCACACTGCCAAATGTTTCACCTTGGTCACGATTGACCTCTTGAGGTCTGGCTGTTGGATCTTTCAAAGTAACTTTAAAAACTTCCCCCACCGATACTACGGACTTTACTTTCTTTTCATTCAACTCTTCAATCAATTTTGAAAGGGGGATATTTTCTGGTTTCTGCGCGGTGCCGGATTTAACAAAGCTAAATACCGCAACAACCAATAACAAACCAGCAAAGATAATTAAAAAATTCCTTACAAAATCTCTCATAAAATTAAGTTACGAGTTATTTTTTTTCTTCGGATGTTTCTTCTTTTGTTTCAGCTGCAATTGGGGCTTTGCGTCCGCTCTTTCCTTTTACTCCCGCAACTTTCAGTCCCAAACGATGCTCGGCTGGTTCTACAGACATTACTTCGAATTCCAAATCCTGTCCGATTTTAAAGATTTCATTAATATTGTTAATAGGATCGTCTGATAATTCAGAAATATGAGCCAAACCATGGATTTCTTTATCAAGACTAATCATCAATCCAAATGGTTCGATTTTGATGATTTTTCCGGTTACTTTGTCGCCTTCTTTATATTTTTCGCGAACGTTTTTCCATGGATCATCTACTAAGCGTTTCATAGAAAGGTAGATCTTGGAATGATCGAGCTGGATAATCTGAGCCTTAACTCTATCTCCAACCTTCAAAACATCCTTTGGGTGTTCAATTCTTTGCCAAGCAATTTCGGAAATGTGGATCAAACCTTCTAAACTTTCGCCAAATTTGATGAAAGCACCAAAAGAAGTAAGCGCACTAATTTCACCTTCTACAGAGTCGCCCACTTTGTAAGAATCCAAAACAGCTTTTTGAGAATCTTCCCAAACAGCACGCTCAGAAACGATCAATTTTTCTTCTTTCTCATCAGCATCAATCACTTTCACTTCCAATTCTTTGTTTACGAGTTCACGTAGTTTATCTAAAATTCGATTTTTGTCTCCACCAGAAACACGTGGGTAATGATCGGGGTTAAGCTGTGAAACTGGCATAAAACCAGACAAAGCTTCCACCTGCATCATCAAACCGCCTTTGTTGGCAGCCAAAACTTTGGCTTTGATGGTCAAACCGTCTTTCATGAGACTGCGCATGGTGTCCCAAGCTTTTTTGAATCCAGCAATACGGAAAGAAAGCTCCATTTCGCAGTTTTCGTTTTCAATTTCAATTACAGTTCCCTCTACTGTATCACCTACTTTTAGGTTAGCATACTCGCGTGATTCAGCGAATAATTCCTGACCACGGACCACACCGGTGGTCATCCCTTCGATATCAATATGGATTTCACCCTTATCAAGGGCTAAAACCTTACCTTTTACCACATCCCCCACTTTGGGCATGTTGGTAAAATGTGTCTGCAAAAGGGTCTTAAAATCCTGCTTTTTAGACAAATCTTGTTCAGAATTAGGCATAAAAAAAATAACACTTTAGCCCATTTCTATAATGGTATATAGAAAATGAGTGCTTTTCACTTAAATACGGAAAAGCTTAATGTTTAAGTTTTATAGAATATAACATGAATTTTAGGGGGTGTCAATGTGGTGAAGTTTGAGGAAATCGTGGACATTTTCCCAATGGTCAGAGGGGAATCTAAAGCGTGTTTTTAAATGGATTTTCTTCGTTGTGGTAGGGGTCAACGGCCGTTGACCCCTACGTTTAACGGATGAACCATTATTTTTTCCAATTCCTTGGATTATCGGTATCATCAAACCATTTCAACGGGTTGTTAACAATATATTCCCGGATTTTTTGTAATGCCGTATTGTTGCGGATGATGTGTTCGAAATAATTACGTTGCCAGGCAAAATATTCATGCCCATTTTGTTTGCACCATTTAGTAACACCTATTTTAAATCCACGAATGATTGATGCCAATGATTTTGGTATTGCATGTTGAAATGAATTGGTTGGCATTGATTGCAGGGGTTGAAAATTTTCAACCCCTACAGCCGGTTGATCGGTGATTTGTATGATTCCATGGATATGGTTGGGCATAATGATGAATTCGTCCAAAATCACATTTGGAAAATGTTGTGGAATTTCAAACCAACAATTATTAACGGTTTTCCCAATTTCTGATAATTCACAATATCGTAAATCTCCATCGTTTTTAATCTCTCCAAACAAACATTCCCTCTGGTATGTACAGATGGTGATAAAATAAAGACCAGGAAGAGAATAATCACAACCTGGTAGGCGGATAGAATGGCGGTGTTTTGTGTTGGGCGACATGATTTTTTAAAATTTTTGTATTTTTGAAAAAATATTGCGTTATGGTAGGGGTCAACGACCGCCTGCCTACCGGCAGGCAGGTTGACCCCTACAATGTTCAAAATATAATTTTAACTCTACCTACACCGATAATCATCGGGTGGTGCATCAAGTACACATGTGGCGCCAAGCACACATTGTTGACCAACTTTGCAACAGCGCTGACCACGATCACCACAAGGCCAGCACATGTTGGCTGCTTTGTCGCAGTAAACGCTTAAACCATAAGTTGCTGAATAACACGGGTTTGCGCCCGGGCAACACGCTTGATCCGTCTTGCCACAGGGTCGACAAGAAAAATTAGATCTGGAATCGCAGAATGATTTTTCTCCGAGAATGTCACAAGTTTGTCCCGGTTCACAACATGGCTGATTTTGTTCACCGCAACGTGCCACGCATCCAGAGGTTGAACATACCAGCGGGGGCGTACATGGCGCACCACAAGGATTGGGTGGCGGTTTACAATAATCATCGATACCGGGTGGCTGCACCTGGCAGCCATGCATACAGGATCTTCCACCTTGCATTTGGACTATGTCATCTTTGCAATAGACCAGGTCTGTTGAGTTGCCAGTGTAGCCAGGTAGCGTGCTACCACAATAGAGACCGGGGTCTTTGCCAGTACAGGCGGTGATTGGTTCGGGAAGACATTGATTTGTTTCAATGTTGTAGCGTTGATTTCTGATGAATGGATTTTGATCATCGCAATCACCCACATTTGTTCCAAGCATTGGGCGACTTTGAATCGATGCCACATTATCACGATCCGAATCGTGGCATTGATCATTTCCCCAAGGCATTAACTCTTTCGAACCGCCCGGGGTAAAAGTAAATAAATTTGACGGGGCACAAAGTCGCTGAATCCATTGGACAGTCTTGCCATTATCTTCAGTACAGTATTTGACTCCCAGGAATTCCGGACATGTGTAGGGGGAAATATTTGCCAAGTGGCAAGTATTGGGAAAGTACTGCATTGAAACCCACGCTCCACCTGACCAAGCCTCTTTTTTTTCGTCTAGGCATTCAGGGGTCAGTGGTATTTCAAGTGGATACTCAAAAAAGTACATCGGGTTTTCAGTATCAGCAGCTTTCTTTTCCCAATCAGTGTTTAAAGCAGACGCGTCTTTCAGACCGATTGCAAAATTAGCACTTTTAGTTTCAGTGTATTTTCTTTTTATGAACCACCATAAGTCCCACGTTAAACTTAGGTTTATAAGACCCAATGATCCACAAGCATCCTCAGCTCTTAGCGTAAAATCTTGGTGGCTTTCTGGTATCCAATAGTTCCAGACATCAATGTAAGGTTTTGAGTTGTCGGGAAAATTTTTTTTAAACCTTACATTATTTGGATAAACATCAATCTTACTATTATCATCCTTACCTCCAATTGGCTGCGCAAAGCATTTGGGGTCAATATTTATTTGGAATTCTACAGCCGTTCCCGGTTTAAAATTGGGAGGCTTGCTTCTGCTCCATTGAAATTTTAGACGGAATACATTGCGTTTTATTTCTACCTGAGCGGTAGTGGGAAGATTTGGTTCGTCTGCTAACGCAGTTGTTGAAAAGAGCATTGAAAATAAGAAGGCGATCTTTTTGATTCTTTGTGTGTTCCTCATGGGTTCCTCCTGTTTTGGTTTGAGGTTACGGTTTGTATTCCCAAGGTTTGCATTCGCTAGATTGAGACTTATCAAACCAGTCCACAATAGGTTGAACAGAACAAACGACATCTCTGTGTTTGTCCCACCAAGTTTTAATTGCTGTAGGAGTGGACGTAACACTTGTGTTACCAATAACAAATTTTCCTTGAGAATACTGGTTTAGCAAACTTGCAGCCTCAGCGTCTTCGTTGTCGGAGGCCACGTGTTCTTTATGCCATTTTAAGTTATTTTCTAAACCTTTTTTAACCAAATCATCATTTACTTCTAGACCAGTGGCATCACCACCGGTACTAACCCCACTTTGAGTAAAATAGAGTGAAAAACTTTGTATTTTGGCGGGCTTTAAATCCTTTATCACCTCAAGATACTCTTTCTCATTTAAATATCGTGAAAAATCAATACCAAACTGCACCTCCCCCATACCCTCCGCCTCAAGCTTGTTCACATACCTATAGTTGTTAAGTGAATATGCTCGTTCTGTTGAGGTTACAGTAACACAGACCCCCATTGCGGGGTCAAAATATCGACCTTCTTCCTTTTTACAACCCAACGGAGTATTGGTTTCTGGTCGACTAGCATCTGGCGCTTTACACCCTGTAAAAACAAAAATGCCTAGCGTAAATAATGCTAGGGATACTGTTCTAAAATGGCGTGAAAAGCTAAATTTTTTCGGTAAATTTTTCATAGTTTTCCTCCTTATGGATTAATATTTAAGTTAACATAGAATAAATTCGGTTGTCAAAAAACGACGACATCTCTCCTTTATACTTAATACCTGATACTTGCTGTAACTTCATCCACCCCTACCCTGCCCAGATAGACATCTGCCTAGGCGGGCCCGCCCAAGCGGGGAATCCTTGATGGACCTGCCATTCGGCAGGCAGGCTTTACAGACTTGACGGACTTGATAGACTTTCGACTTGAAGGACTGATAAACTATTTACTGATTGCCTCCCCTGTGCTAAAATAAGTTATATTTGATTTTTTTCTTATGCATCTTAGCTGGCTCGGACAAACTTGTATTAAATTACAAACCAAAAACAACGACAAAGAAGCAACTATTCTTTTTGACGCGTATCGCCCCAAAACCGGTGAATTTCCCCGCAGTTTGGCTGCCGATATTGCACTATTTTCCAATGGTCAAGAAAACGCTCTCACTATTTCTCAAGAACCTTTCACCATCGACACCCTTGGCGAATTTGATATCAAAGGTTGTATGGTCACCACTTGGTGCACACCGGATGGAATTATTTGCTACAAAGTAACTTCTGAGGGTATTCACGTACTTCACTTGGGAAGAATAAAAAGCAAAATCTCTTCAGAAATCATAGAAGGTATTGGCAAAGTAGATGTCGTGCTCGTGCCAGTTGGCGGCGGAGAAAATTATCTGAGCGCCTCAGATGCAGCCAGTATTATTACTGAACTCGAACCACGCATTGTGATTCCAATGGCTTATCAAAGTGATAACGATCCAGACGCAGCGGATTTAACTGCTTTTATCAAAGCAGTTGGCCTCAAACCAGAAATAACGGACAAAAAAATTATCCTCAAACAAAAAGATTTACCCGTTGATGAAACCAAGCTGATGATTTTAGAAAAGTAATAAAATTTACTAAAATCCTATGCCTACTTCAAGCTCTCACTCGAAAAAAAACCAGAACCAATCCTCCAACCAAAACGAGAAGATTCTTTGGTTAGCAGTTAGTGCGTCAGTGTTTATTATTTTGATTGTTCTAGGCTGGTCATTCAAATTACAATTCGATAGTTTGAACTGGAGTGCAACAAAGGAAAAAGAACTGCTCGACAAAAGCAACTACGCCTGGAAAAAGGCTACGCTTGCCTCACAAAGTTCCACTGATCTGGAATCTGCTCTTGATAAAGCTGATGTTCAGGATGTCCTTGCCGGGATCGTATCAAAAAACAACGATCAAAATAACACTGTTGTTTCCACCACCACAACAAATGCGAGTAGCACCACAACAAATAACGTGGTAACGACAACGAAAAAATAATTAATTTTCTGAAACTTTGACTTATCCCTTTTTATGGCCACCAAACAAGAAGCACTGTTGCCAAGAGAACTTGGAAAAATCGCCCCCGCACCGATTGTCGATGAAATCAAACAATCTTACCTTGAATACGCGATGAGCGTAATTGTTTCTCGCGCACTACCTGATGTGCGTGATGGCCTCAAACCAGTACATCGCCGTATTCTGTATGCGATGTGGAGCATGGGACTCCGTCACAATGCCAAATTCCGCAAATGTGCTCACGTGGTTGGTGAAGTGATGGCCAAATACCACCCACATGGTGACAGCGCGATCTATGATTCTTTGGTGCGTATGGCGCAAGATTTTTCCATGCGTCACACGCTCATCCATGGCCAAGGAAACTTTGGTTCCATGGACGGAGACAGCGCTGCTGCTTATCGTTATACCGAAGCAAAACTCACGGCACTTTCTGAGGAAATGCTGCTTGATATTGATAAAAATACTGTTCGCTTTAACCCCAACTACGATGGCTCTCAAAATGAGCCAACTGTTTTGCCTACCAAAGTTCCAAACTTGCTTTTGAACGGTACTATGGGTATTGCCGTTGGTATGGCCACCAATATTCCTCCACACAACCTTGGAGAACTTTGCGAAGCAGTGATCAAACTTATTGAACACCCAGAAACTTCGATTGATGAACTCGGTGAAATTGTGAAAGGACCAGACTTCCCAACCGGCGGTATTATTTATAATAAAAAAGACATTTTAACTGCCTACGCTACTGGCCGCGGTGGTATTGTGATGCGCGCGAAAGCAGAAATTAAAGAAAACAAAGCTGGACAATTCCAAATTTTGGTTACTGAGGTTCCTTACCAAGTGAACAAAGCGGAAATGATTGAGAAAATCGCCACGTTGGTGCAAGAGAAAAAGATCGAAGGCATCAAAGACTTGCGCGATGAGTCGAACAAAGATGGTGTTCGTGTGGTGATCGAACTTAAAAAAGATTCTTATCCGAAAAAAATCCTGAACCAATTATTCAAACTTACCGATTTGCAAACTACGTTCCACTTCAACACGCTTGCTTTGGTAGATGGAATTCAACCTCGTATTTTGAATCTCAAAAATATTTTGGAAGAATTCATCAAACATCGCCAAGTGGTTGTTCGCGCTCGAACGGAATTTGATTTGAACAAGGCCAAAGAGCGTGCGCACATTTTGGAAGGTTTAAAAATGGCGCTCGATAAAATTGATTTAGTGATCAAAACCATTCGCGCCGCTAATGATAAAGATGATGCTAAGATTGAATTGATGAAAAAATTCGATTTCTCTGATCGTCAAGCTACGGCTATTTTGGAAATGCGTTTGCAACAATTAGCCAACTTGGAACGCCAAAAAATTGAAGACGAACTTGAGGAGAAAAAAACATTGATTAAAGATCTTGAAGCTATTCTAGCATCTGAGGTAAAAATTTTTGAGATTATTAAACAAGAAACTAACGAAATTAAAAACAAGTACGGCAACGAACGTCGGACTCAAATCATCGCTCATGGTATTAAGGAGTTTACCGTAGAAGATTTGGTGCCAAACGAACCGACCATCATCATGATGACCACCGACGGCTACATCAAACGCGTGCCACCTGATACGTTCCATCAACAATCTCGCGGTGGCAAAGGTGTAATTGGCGTAACTACCAAAGACGAAGAATCCGTAGAGCAGCTTCTCTCTACCAATACGCACGATAATATTTTGTTCTTCACCAACCGAGGCCGCGTATTCCAACTTGCTGCTTATGACATTCCTCAAGCAAGCCGCACTGCCAAAGGCCAAGCTGTAGTAAACTTTTTACAGTTGGCACCGAATGAAAAAATCGCCGTGATGTTTGCCATGAGCGAACTTGCTAATACGAAATATTTGGTAATGGTAACCAAGCAAGGCTTGATCAAAAAAACTGCTCTCGCTGATTTTGAAAATGTTCGCCGCAGTGGTTTGATCGCCCTAAAATTAAAATCAGATGATAGCCTCGAATGGGTTCGCCGCTCTACTGGTAAAGATACTATTATGATCGCCACCTACGAAGGCCAAGCTATTCGCTTTGACGAGGTAGATGTGCGAGCGATGGGTAGAACAGCCAGCGGGGTAAAAGGTATTCGCTTACATGGAAAAGATTATGTGATCGGTATGGATGTAGTTGACCCAACAAACAAAAATATTGAATTTTTAACCATTGGTGAAAACGGTTTAGGCAAACTCACTTCTACTGAGGATTATAAAATCCAAGGACGTAGTGGTAGTGGAATAAAAACTGCCAAAGTAACTGATAAAACTGGTGGAATCATTCATGCTAGTGCGATTGACATGACACAATCCAAAGAAAAAGATTTAATCCTCATGTCAGCCAACGGACAAGTGATTCGTCTTCCATTTAGTTCCATCCCCTCCTCTGGCCGGGCCACTCAGGGAGTTCGTCTCATGCGTTTCAAAGAACCCGGCGATAAAGTAGTGAGTGTGACGTTGATATAATATTTCCATCAATATTGTTTAGCGCAATCTCTATGAAAAAAGATTCTTCATCAATTTCAAAAAACGAAATTCTCGAAGCTATCGAGATATTTTCGAACGCAGTCAATGAAAAATTTGAAAAAATTGACGTGAAGTTTGAAAAAATGGATCATAAAATCGAAAAAATAGATGAGCGACTGAATAAAATTCAGTCACAAATGCTTACCAAAGAATACTTGGATGAAAAACTAGATGGAAGCAAGATAGACCTAGAAAAAATGATTCGCGGAACAGATGATAAGGTGAAACTAGTTTCTAAAAAATTAACCACTAAAAAGGTTTTTACACTCGACGACCACAAAGACGTACTGCGTCTCAGACCGTTTGCAGAAACGATATAAAGTAGATCAAAATAAAAAGAACCTACAAAATATGTAGATTGTTTTTTTAATTTTAAATTTTCTTCTTTATATTATAAAAAGAAAAAACACACTGATAAAGTGTGTAAAATTAATAAAATTATTTGTTAAAAAAAAGCTCTAGTAGAAATAATGCCAACTGCTGTAAGTTCTTTGAGAAAATAAAGATGCCTATCATGTGCGAGTCTGCATAGCGTTGGATTTGGTGGTTGAAGACTACAAACTTGATTTTTGTATCCTGCCGCAGCACTAATGTCTCTTTCAATCTGCCGTTCTACTGAAGCAATAAGTCTCTTGAACCAAACATCAGCTGCTTCATAACTTGCTTTTAACTGAGCTTCGCGTGCTTTGGCACTTGCAAATATATTGCTACAAGATGCGGCATCATACTGTCGTCTACAAGCATCTTCTCGCGTAGCCACTTGTGCCGCAAAACTAAAGTAAGCATTCTTCGCGGCTTTAAAAATTACTCCCGCATCAGTGATTTGCCGCGTACGCGGTGTAGCAACCTCCGGCTGCTGTGCCTGTGTGAGGTCATGACTCAAAAGAGAAATCATAACGTACACAACCACTGCTCGAATTATTGTCAAAAAGTGCATGGTTCACCTCCTTTATTACCGATGTCTTCGGTATAAAGATCAAGAAATAATCCTATCTCAAAGAAGACATCTTGTAAAGGATGCAATGAAAAAAGCATTGATTTTAAAAATTCAATCCATCTTTTGAAAAGAAAAAACACACCGATGAAGTGTGTGGAGGAATTCTATCTCGTTTCATATGCCCATGTAATGATTTTATGGCAACCTTGAATCTCCTGACTCAAAGTCCAAATCTTCTCCTTGGCATCGGTACATGATGAGGAACCATAAGGTGGGCTAGCGTCATTACACACATTATTTTTTTGAGATTCCCAAAATCTTCTGTCTGATTCAATTTGTGCAATTACTGTTGCAGAGAGCTCCCGAAAAGTTTGCGCGACTAGATCATAATTTTGTCCACATCTAACCGCATATGCGTTCGCATTAGCATATTCGCCATGTTTGCACCTTGTGGGATAGATACTATTACAATAATCGTACCACTTTATTTGATTATTGACTGCAGCATTATGTGTTCTTTTAGCCAAAACATATTCCATCGCTTTCTGTCTCAACTGAAATTGACGCCCAGTAAGCTGTTGTTGAGCCTTTGCAACGTCTGGTGATATGAAAAAAACTAATAAGATGACCAAAATAACCCTCAGAGGC
>DALYEE010000008.1:0-10949 GCA_031972655.1 Candidatus Magasanikiibacteriota bacterium | reverse complement strand
AAAGCGCACGACTCACCTCCTTCAAGCGGTTTTCAACGCTAAAAGATCAGAAAATAAGCCTACTTGAGGCCATAGCTGCTGTCAATAGTTTTAAAAAATAAAGCCAAAAAAATAGCTATTTTTAGCTATTTTTTTACATTTTTCTTTATACTAACTACTTGATTCTTAATACTACCAATGTGCCCTCACTAGGAATTGAACCTAGATCTCAGGCTTCGGAGGCCTGCATTCGATCCGTTGAACTATGAGGACGCCACCACGCTACGCGTGTGAAATTCAAAATATAAAATCTTAATTTCCAAGCCTTAACGATGACCATATTTGGAAATTGTAATTTAATATTTGGAATTTTCTTATTATTTATATCAGTCTTCTGATTTTTCTAACCACTTCATACACCCGATAAACCATTGGTCTCAACACCATATCCCACGTTCCAGCGTTTTGCTCTACCACTCCCCCGAAGCCCAATTTGAAACGCGTGAACCCAGAATGTTTGTGGTGTTCATCGTAAACATATTCGGCAGCGGGAAAATTGAGTGGTTCGGTATTTTTGATTTCTACCTGTGGCGCGACGCCGTAAAAGTCGTAAAACGAATAACCCAAACTTTTGCCGAGCTGGATTGCTTTCCATTGGATAAGGTACGGCGCCATGGTACTGCGGAATTCATAATTGGAAGCGCCATACAGATAAGTAAAGGTATTGCCGTAACCAATAAATACTCCGCCCGCAATCAACTTGCCTTCAAAATAAACCATCAGCTGCTTAGAAAGTGGCGAAGCAATAATCTTTTCATAGTGAATATCTTCATGCAAACGAAAATTATCACGCTCACCTGTTTGTTTAAGAAGTGAAATAAACTCAGCAACATCTTTCTTTTCAATAATTTCTAGTCCTTTTTTTTCTGCCAATTTAATATTGTAACGAGTCTTCTGGTGCATGCCTGCGAGTAATTCTTCAGTAGTTTTTTTCAAATCCAAAAACAGTGTTGCACGCGGCTCTATATCAATAGTTTTCTTAGCTGGTAGCTTGTAGCTTGTAGCTTGTAGTGTGAAGTGTTCTGGTTCAATGCGAAAAAATACGCAGTTGTTGTTTTTTAAATGGGTACTCAATGCTTTATAAACTTCCGATTTCTCCATCTCAAACCCTTGATTCGTTATTCGTGCTTCTTGATTCCTGATACTTGATACTTGATACTTCACGACCGGTCCCTTCGGACAAAATGCATATTTAATTTTTCCAAACACCAAACTATAAACCACGAGAGCAACCGCAATTAATTCATCATTTTCGTAAACACCCAACCGTTCCACTTCTTTTCCTTCCTTCTTCAATATTTCTCTCCACTCAAAGGACTGGGTAAGCGGACTATGCAAACTATTTTTTACTATAAAATCATCCCACTCAGTTTGATTTTCTATATATTTTATTTGCATAATTATAATGAAACGTCATATTTCCCCCTCTTGAATAAGAGGGGGTTAGGGGGAGTTTCACACTTCACTCGTCGTTCTAACCCTCCCACCCCCCTCGCCCCCTCTCTGGCAGAGGGGGAAAAGTCACACTTGATGGACTTTATAGACTTTAAAGACTTGATAGACTATTCTCATCAGCCAGTCTTGTATCAGGCAAGCATTAGATCAGTAGATCCGAGGTCTCCTTGACGCTCCACTGGCTGATGAAAAGAGTCAATCGATTTTTTGTTTCTAGAACTCATAAAATTTACGCCCTCAAGAAACCGAGAGAATTTCTTCCCTCATCCCTCCAAATTATAAATTCTGATTATTAAAGCTCATACACCCTGAAACCTCTAGGAAGGTTTTTCAAGTTATGTTTTGGCCACAAACGCACCATCACTTCTTGGAGCGTTTCACTGCTTCCACTATGAGATTCTCTTAAGTCTCCCGATGGTTGGTTAATTACAGTCAAAAAAATTTCTTTTGGATGAGCAAAGTGAACCAACACCTTCCCATCCGTTATCTGGGACCAACCAGTTGGGGGTGTCAAACCATGCAATTCAGCCCTTACTTGGGCAATGGTAATCGCATCGCGCATCTTATTATGTCTACGCAATGTTTGTAAAATTAAATCTCCTTCTTCCGTAATAGGATTAGCAGCTCGACTTTCCACCGATTTACTCTCTTGATAAATAGCCAAAAGCGCCGCTATTGTAGGCGCCTTACAACGTTTTGAAAACAAACCGGCACGTGTCTCATTTAGAAAGTTTTTATCAGCGGCAACAATCTTAACGGCAAGATTAAAATAATACTCGGAAAGTTCCAAAAACATGCCACCTATAGTAAAAAGATTCGACTCCTGATAAGCAACAGTGCGTTCTTTGTTCACAACATTCGGGATGCTTGGAAACTGTGCAAGAAAATCCTTCATTTCCATTTTTACCCTTCCTTTCTCAGAATCCACCTCTATACTACACTAAAAAACGGCTTTGTACAGTGTTTGCGAAGTAGTAAGTATCATGTATCAAGTATAAAGTAGCCCAAAAAATAATTGCTCCCTCCTTTATACTTAATGCTTAATACCGGATACTTACCAAAAAAAATACCCTATCCATTAAAAGATAGGGTACGCTATTCTGTAAGCTTTGATTAAAACTTGCAAAATTACAACGGGAGGCGACGAGGAGCCTTCCCGGTAGAATGAACGAACGAACTCTCTTCGCCTGTCGCTCGCGAGCTCGGAAGCTCGCGGAAGAGAGTTTTGAGTGGGGTTGGTCAGACCCCTAGGGCGCCGTTCCGGCGGCCGGCGCGTTGCCGGTGACAGCCGGCTTGGGGGCAGGCTTAGGGGGGGCGGGCGGGATGGCGGCGGCCGGCTTGGAGGCAGAAGGTGGGTTCAGGCCGAGCAGCTGATTCTTGGCAGCCTCAGCCTGGGCCTCACTTAGAACCCCACGGGCGAGGCGATCTTGAATCATATCGATCCTGGCCATCAGACCATCTTCCCCCACCATCTTCTCCTCCTTGGGGAGGAGGTCGTGGAGCCGATCCAGGACGTCGCTGGGGACCCCCGGTAGCGCCTCAGAGCTCTCCCTCATCAGCCAGCTGACGATCTGGGCGACGGCGCTCAGGTCCTCCTTGACCTTCTCGCCGTTCGCGGTCAGCTCGTCCAGCCGCTTCTCGATGCTCTCCCCTGCCGTCGCCAGCAGCGGCGCCATGAGGAACAGCGCTACAAGACCCGCCCAGGCCAGCCCCACCAAAGCCGCGGCGGCCTTGGCGTTGAAGTCCACAGCGAACCCCACGAGCCCGGCGGTCAGAGCCAACACCACAAAAAACATCGGCTTGCGCATCATCTCACATCCTTTTCTTTTTCTTGCCATTACCAAGCAACCTAATGTTTTTTACACACCAGGTTGCACTCCGAAAAAACGAATAAAGTAAAACAAAATATAACTTTAGCCATTTTTTCGGGGTGAACCCAGCGTTGATTTTAATGATCAATTTTGTCTAATTTTAGGCAAAAATGCACAATTAGAACTAGGCACTATACCATAAAAAGCATGGTTTGTCAATAGCTCTCTTAAAAAGATTTAATAAGCAATTTAAAGGACACACCACTTAAATGCTATAAAATCCCAATTTTCAAATCACAATTTCCAAGTAAATCCCAATGTTCAATTACCAAACGAACACTGAATTTGAAACTTCTTTGGAAATTGGGATTTTATATTTGAAATTTCCCCCTTCAGCTCTTGCCAAACCTATATTTTTGTAGTATCTTAAGGTCAATCCTAAACCTATCTATCCACAACTTCCGTTGAACCTACCTCTTGGTAGGCAGGCTTGATAGACTTGACGGACTTTATAGACTTTAAAGACTAACCAATATGGGTTTACCCGGTCATCGCCGTACCTCTTCCGACAAACGTCGTCGAGCGGCTCACTTTGCTCTCACCGAGAGTGCTGTTCAAAAATGTCCAAAATGCGCGAAACCAATGCTGCCTCACCGCGCCTGTGGTTTTTGCGGTACATACAAAGGACGCCAAATCACCAAAGCACCAAAAGCAAAAGCTACAAAATCCAAATAAACTTGTTTTCACGTTCTCGTGTTTTCATGCTTTAATGTGAATTATGTCTAATCGTCATCTCGCTCGCTCTATTGCCATGCAATCTCTTTTTGAGTGGGATTTTCGCGACAAACCATCTGCCATTCTTCCGGCAATGGTTGAGCACAACCTCGAAGAATTTGGTCCGGGGTTAGACGCTGAAAAAGAATTCGCCAAACGCATCGTTGATGGCGTTTTAGAGCATCTGGAAGAAATTGATCAAGTGATTACACACTACGCACCTAGCTGGCCACTGAGCCAAATTACTATTGTTGATCGTAATGTTTTACGTATCGGTGTATACGAGCTCAAATTCTGCTCCGACATTCCACCCAAAGTTGCCATCAACGAAGCTATCGAAATGGCCAAAAGTTTTGGCGGCCCATCTTCTGGAAAATTCGTCAACGGAGTTTTGGGATCAATGTTTAACGACATCCAAAAAGAAGCTGCACCAACCGAACCTGCTCCCGCAGAAACAACTAAAAATTAATTTTTTATTTATTTAACTAGCCCTATCACATAACACATATCACCTAACAAATTAAAATGTTACGTGCTACATGTTACGTGCTACGCGCACAATAAACTATGTCTCACATCGCCGAAACCCTTCCCGAAGTTCAGGAAAAAAACTTCGCTGCTTTTGAAGAAATTCTCGGTATTGTTTTCAAAAAAAAGGAACTTCTTATTCAAGCTTTTGTACACCGCTCATACCTCAATGAACATCACGACTTTCCACTTGGTCAAAATGAACGCTTGGAATTCTTAGGTGATGCAGTTTTGGAATTAATCGTCACTGAATTTTTGTTTGAAGAATATGGCAACCCCGAGGGTGAGCTCACCAACTGGCGGGCAGCTTTAGTAAATGCCAAAATACTTTCGAATATTGCCTACGAAATCGGCATGGAGCCATTTCTATTCCTCAGCCATGGCGAATCCAAAGACGCCGGCACCAAAGCGCGCGACTATATCATGGCCAACGCTATCGAAGCACTCATCGGCGCAATTTATCTGGATCAAGGTTATGATATGGCCAGACAATTTGTTACCCGCTGGATCCTCATCAAACTGCCGGTTGTACTCGAACAAGGTCTCTATATGGATGCCAAAAGCCGCTTCCAAGAATCTGCCCAAGAACTTTTGGGTATTACTCCAACCTACAAAGTACTCCACGAAGAAGGCCCTGATCATGCCAAAAACTTCAAAGTAGGTATTTTCCTCGACAAAGAACTGGTGGCAACTGGTGAAGGAACGAGCAAACAAGAGGCTCAAACCGATGCTGCCGAGCGCGCCATCAAAGTAAAAAAATGGAAAGGACCAAAAATTGATATCATCAAGCGAAGTCCGGGAGACCCGTTGTAAGTCCGTCAAGTCTATAAAGTCTTTCAAGTCCATCAAGTGTGAAGTAGCTTGTAATATTTTGCTCTAAAATATGGGCATTGAAAATTTTGAAGATATTATTGCTTGGCAAAAATCCAAAATATTAGTTATAGAAATATATAAAAAATTTAACATACTGCAAGACTATAGTTTTAAAGATCAAATCAAAAGAGCGGCCGTCTCCATAATGAATAATATTGCTGAAGGATACGAAAGAAAAGGTGATAAAGAACTAAAGCATTTTTTATTTATTTCCAAAGGATCTTGTGGAGAAGTACGCTCGATGCTTTACATTGCTCGAGAATTAGGCTATATATGTGAGGATGAGTTTAAGGATTTTTACAATAAATCAGTTGAAATATCCAAACTTCTTTCTGGGTTTATTAAATCTTTAAATTAATTTAAAACTACATAGACTTTACAGACTTTATAAACTTGATAGACTTGACGGACTTGATAGACTTTTAACTACCAATGGTCGCTAGCTCAGCTGGTAGAGCAGATCCCTCTTAAGGATAAGGTCCTGGGTTCAAGCCCCAGGCGACCCACGATTAAGAATGTACGTGTGAGATCTTAAATAAACCGATCAAACACCCTCAAATATACCTAAAATTTTTAGTGCCTCCATAGTTTAATGGATAAAACTACGGTCTTCGGAACCGTTGATGGGGGTTCGATTCCCTCTGGAGGCACAAGATTGTGAGTAGTTTCCGCCCAAGGCGGACCCGCCTGGGGCGGGCAACGGATAGAACATCGGTCTTCGGAACCGAGAGTGTGGGTTCGATTCCTGCCGGGCGCACAAATACTTGTTATTTTTAACCGCTTCAAAATATGAAGGAAAAATCTTTTTGGTTTGGGGTCATGTTTTTGGGTCTGATTATAACTACCGCTGGCTGCGGAACAACTGGTTCTGTAGACACTCCTCCTGTGAAAAGAATTATTACGGCCACTTCTACCAGTGGCGATAGTAATGTTGGTGAAAAAAATAATACTACCGGTAATATTTCCGCTTTTAATACTTGTTTTGAAAACATTGGTCTTAAAGAGACTACCAGAGTGGAAATGAACTTGGTTAAACAAGTAGCAGTGGGTGTTTTTACTATTGATGATAATATTGGCTGGGTGAAGGCTTATCCATTTACCGGATCTGCCAATAACAACAAACTAAAAATAACTTTTGCCAATAACAACATCCCAGAAATACTCCAGAAGAGCCCTTCTTCTTTAGAATGGACAATCAATGCGGAAAAAGGAATTGAAAAGCTAAGCATGGATATTTACGGTCAGGATTACGAAACAAAAAAATATTCCGTTTACCCAATCACTTTTGATTCTTGCAGCCCAACCAAACCACCACAAACAACTACAACAGAACCCAAAAATATCGTCGCCACACTTGATGATAAAGAAAAAACTATCACCCTCTCCAAAGGAGACACGGTTTTGCTAAAGTTTGGCAACGAAACTTTTGATTGGACGATCACAGTTGAAAATCAAAAGATTATTGATCGGGTAAAAAATGTAATGGTGGCGAGTGATGCGCAGGGTTTATATAAAGCTCTGGCAAGTGGAACCACAGATTTTGTGGTCAAAGGTGAACCAAAATGCTTCAAGACTGCCCCACAATGCGCTCTTGCTTTAGTAGAATTTAAGATTCATATCCTGGTAAAATAATTTTCTCCTCTTATAAAAATACAAAAACCCCAGGAAATTTCCTGGGGTTTTTGGTTTATTTTATACAATAAATTATTTGCCCGGATGACGCAGGCAAATAATTTATAACCACTACAGATTATTTCCGCTGTGGTAGGGGCAATTCATGAATTGCCCCTACGCCATGCCGGAACCAAACCCAATTGACAAAACCCCTATTACCTGACAAAATAAAATGTTTTACAAAATTGTTTGTGTCTTTAGCCAATCTCACAGATTAGTTAGCTGGTGCAAACAATGAATCAGGCTATAAAAGTGGAAAGAAACCTTCGGAAGGCACCACCGAAGAAACTTCTACTACAATACTACGGAGAAGAAGGATGCTAGAAGCACTCGATCTCGGGGAGCTCGAAACAGAGCTCCAATCTCTTCTGGCGCAATACCGCGCCGCTTGGAAAAGAACCCATATCTCTTTCGAAAAAATACCGGATGACTGGGACGAGAGGGATCGCGCCATCTTCCGCCTACTACGCGAGCAGGCGATGGCAGAAGGAACTCCCGCCCCCACCACCCAGCCGGCCGAGCCTAATCGGGCCGGAGACGACATCAGCGCCGGTCTCGGGCGCAGCCGGCCGCGCTAAAACCAGCGCGGCAACATAATCCTAGCCTTGGGGGAGGCTAGGAGACCATTCCGCTGTTCACCGGGGGAAGAAGTCTAGTGTGTTTAAAAAATTAAACCCACCAGACTCCTCCGGTGAATACGCTGGAAAAAGAATAAAAAAACTACGAAATATATTCGTAGTTTTTTTATTCGACAGACGTTTAATACATCCTTATGGTGTAGGGGTTGAAAATTTTCAACCCCTACAAAACTAGCAACCTCTTTAAAACCTAAACGCTATACCCTAAAGACACCAATGCTTGTGTTGTTCTTGAGAATACTTTTTTACCATCAACTAGTTTGTTAAAGAATTTACTCTCTTTCAGCAGATCAACAATCAAGTGATTTGCTCCGGTAACATAAACCTCTTTGCCTTGCGCCTGGATCGCCCCCACTATTTCATCAAAAGCTTCTACGCCATCCAGATCTAAAAAATACAACTCACGTAAGCGCAAAATAACAGTATTATACCCCTGCAAAGCATGTTCAAAGCGCTCAACATGAGACTGGGCATTAATATATGCGAGCTGCCCCTTGATAGAATACACCAAAACATCAGCTACTTTATTTTCTACATCCGACACTCTCTCACCCGTCACCCGCTCCAAAATCTTTTTTTCTTTGTCATTTACAATTAATTCAAACTGTCCCCGAGAAATTTTATCCATAAATATCAGAAGCGCGATCACTACCCCAACCAAAATACCAATTATAGGGTCTTCGTAAATGGTAATTGCAGCAACTACCATCGAAATCACAAAACTTCTTTTATCGAGCTTGTACATCCGCACAAAATGTTCTCCTTCAATCATACGGATAGCAACATATACCAAAATTGCCGCAATCACTGCTAGAGGAATAAATTTAAAATATTTGAGAAGCAGTAAAGAAATGATCGCTACAACCACACTACTTATTGTTGCGGAAATTTTATCTGTTGCACCAGTCTTGATGTTGAGCGACGTGCGTGCCAAAGCAGCGGTAGCAGGAATTCCACCCATTAAACCAGATGCGATATTTGCCAGACCTAAACCAAACAGCTCTTTTCGCTTTTTGTACTTTGTTTTGGTCATATTGTCCGCTATTCGCGCGGAAATCATTGTTTCAAGAATAGCAATCAAAGCCACCGTTAAGGCAGTAAGCACCAGAGCGCTATCAAAATAAAATACTGGTTTCACAAAAAGTCGCGCATCCATTGCCGGAAATCTTTCTCCCAAAGTCTGCAACTTAAATGGTAAATAATTGTTAACAGATAAATACCCCAGAAATATTCCCGGTAGAGAAAGAATAATGGCGCCAGGAATTTTTGGTATTAATTTTAATAGCAAAAATAATAATCCCAGAAATATAAAAAATATCAGCGCCGTAGTACCAGAAATCGATCCCACATGAGAAAATGATTCAATTAAATTATCAAAAAATTTTTCATGTGGTGGTAACCCTCGTAGTCCGAAAGCAAAATTGAATTGATTAAAAGCAATGATAAATGCCACCCCAAGTGTAAAACCGTGTACCGTACTGGCCGGAATAAAAAATAAATATCGCTCTAGTTTAAACAAATATGCCAACAAAATAAAAACTCCACACATTATAGCAAGCATCGCCAAACTTTGACTCCCGTGCATGAGCGCATATGCCGCCAATAATCCCGACAATGCACCAGTAGGACCAACAATATTATAGTTACTTCCACCAAATAGCGAAGCAACGAGACCCGCCCAAATTGCGGTGATAATTCCTTCAACCGGTGAAGATTGCGATGCTACAGCTAACGAAACAGAGAGTGGAATCGAAACTAATGCAACCGTGATACCGGATTTCCAATTTAATTTAATTTTTGAAAAAATATTTCTAGTCATAAAATTTTTAAAAGCGTCATTGGTATATCATATTTAAAAATTCATGACAAGAGTGCTGCAAAAAAAATAATTTCTTTACAACTGTGCATAACTTTGCACTTTGCTATTTATTTATTTCAATAAACACTCTATAATGTAAGTAGGTCGAAAAAATTTTACACACATGCTTGTCGTGTAAAAAAATTCAAAAATTTTTCTCGCGATCGCGGGTAGAAAAATAGAATTTATTTTTAAAAGGAGGTGTACAATATGGTAACTAAAAGAAAGCCAGCTAAAAAGGCTGCTAAAAGAAAACCAGCTAAAAAGGCTGCTAAAAGAAAACCAGCTACTAAGAAAAAGAAAGCTGCTAAAAGAAAACGATAATCGTTTCTTCAATCACATAAGTTTGTTTCAACAAACAATGGTGGTTTAAAAAATCCTCTGTCATTACAGCGGATTTTTTTATTATCACTCACATCACCTGTAGAGACGCAAAATTTTGCGTCTCTACAAACATGTGAAATGATTTATCACCATGGGGAGTTCCACTCGCAACACGACAACTCTCCCTACCCCTCTTACCAAGAGAGGGACATTAGTTTTTTTACAACAAATTACTTTGTTTTGGATTATGCATTTTTACTCCACCCAGCACATCGATTTTTCCAAAAATACCATCATATCCACCTTGGGCTACTATTTTTCCGGTGCGCATATTTTCAATCGCTCGCACAATATTTTGATTTGTAGTCGCTGCAGCGATACTTTCTAATGATGCTTTGAGCAAAACATAAAATTCACTACCAAGTTTTTTTATCAACAAATCATACTCTGTCTTAACTTTTTTACTGGTCACACCCACCTCCAAAACCTGACCGATCGTTTCTCGGAGCGGCACAATGTACTTGTGAGGAATAAATTTGTCTTTTTTATTTCTGAAACATTTCGATCTGCCAAATCGTCTACCCGGTGTAACACACCAATGGTAAGCGGTCGTTTGCATTTGGGGCACAGTCCTTTTTCTTTTTTCGTTTGCGCCGGTTCTAGCACCACACCGCAAGCCGCATGACCATCCAGGTGATATTTTCCTTCTTCAGGATAAAACTCAATAGTGTATAAAAACTTTTTGCTATCGTGTTGATTAATTATTCTGCGGATTTCGCTATAGGTAATATCATTCTCATTTTCAAAACCTAAAACATTAGCCTCACGACCTAGGTTTTCAAGACCATGCGCATCGGAGTTGGAAATAAGAGTAATATTATCAAGCATGCTGAGCCGACGATTCATCACCGGATCACTCGACAATCCTGTTTCAATCGCACGGATATGCGGAGTTAATTCTTCAAAACAATCTTC
>DALYEE010000007.1:0-22553 GCA_031972655.1 Candidatus Magasanikiibacteriota bacterium | reverse complement strand
CAGCTGATTTACAGTCAGCCCCGTTTGACCGCTTCGGTACCCATCCATATTTATTTTATTTGCTCTATTTTTACCCTTAAATTTTCCAGTTTTGGATTAGTCGGGCTGAGCAATCTCAAATCATTTAATATTTTTGTAGCAAACAACTTGTCGTGACATAGTACAGCAATCTCAACTAATAAGTCAAGATATTTAGCATTTTTTGGTTCAATCTCAACCGCTGCCACCAAAGCTTCTTTAGCAATTTGGGGTTGCTTGATCTTTAAAAACAATTCTGCCAAATGAAAAAAGTTTCTAGGGATCGAATCATTAGCAATTACAGCTTGTTGGTAATACTCGATTGCTTGTTCAAAATCCCCTTTGCTTTCTGCGATATCCCCTAGTTTAACCATTACCCGGTCATCATCAGGGTGAAGTTGGTGCAAAAATCTATATGTCTGCTCGGCCTCTTCCATAGCACCACGAGCGAAATAGGTATCAGCCAGACCACGATATGCTTCCGCGGATGATTGGTCAATTTTTATGGCTGCAATAAAAAGCTCCTCGGCTTTTTCAAAATCACCACCAGATACGGAAACCTGAGCTTCTTGCAAAAGAATGCTTAGACGAGATTCGTTTTTATTAGATTCATCAACATTTGTTGCCAGGGATTCAGAAAATTCTTTAACTTGTTCGTGTCTCCAGAGACGCTCAACCTGTCCAACATAAACGCGAAATTTTAATTGAAATATTTTCCACAATTTTCTAAACGGCTCAAACCGCTTAAGCCATGCTTTCTGCATTGTTTTACTTTGTTCATCGATGCGTTGATTGATTATTTGTTTTTTACGACGAGCTTCTTTTTCAGCGGGTAAATTATTTACATCCAGATGAGCGAGTTGTGGAAATTTTTTAAAAATGACAACAAAAATTATTCCCCAACAAATCAATATCAAACCAAGTGGAATAAAATAATAATGCATAATTGATTAGTGAATTTGAGAAACAAGCTCTGACCAACCATCATGAGTAGTAGAGGCTGCACCAACCAATACTCCATCAATATCTTGCTCAGAAATATAGCTTTCAATAGTTGACGGACGGACGCTTCCCCCAAACAATACGGACAAATTAACGTTCTCTGGTATGAATTTTTTTACGAAATTTTTGATGAATGTTGAATTTTGTTCCGCTTCTGACGGATCGCAAAATTTTCCTTGTTCCTCCTTTTTTATTCCTTTACTAATTGCCCAAACCGGCTCATAGGCAACAAATAACTCTGACATGTTTAAGAAATCTAAACCTTCTAAAGCACTTTGTATTTGTATTTCCAAAACTTCAATGGTTTTTCCTCTCTCTCTTTCAGTCTCGGTTTCTCCAATACATAAAACAGGAATAAGATCTGAAGATAAAGCCGATTCGATTTTTTGGCGGACTTCGTGATTTGTTTCACCAAACAAGTGACGACGCTCGGAGTGCCCGATCAAAGCGTATGTGGCACCCACTTCTTTATACATCGAGCTCGATACTTCTCCGGTATATCCACCCTTTTCCACCCATCCAATATTTTGAGCGCCTGTTGAAATTTTTGATTCACCAAATATTTGGTTAACTCCAAAAAAAGCTAAAGCGCTCGGAAAAACAGCAACCTCGAGATTATTAGAAAATTTAATATTTTTAACTGCCTCTGCCAAAGCAATGCTTTCTGAATAATTTAAATACATTTTCCAGTTGGCAAAAAAATACTTTTTATTTTCCATAAGAAGATTCTATGGTTTTTAAAAACTTCTCTTTACTAAACGGGCCGATTGCCGCCAATCTTGCTTCACTATCGATAAATAACTTTTGAGCTAGATTTTTTATTGACAGAGCGGTCACTGATTTTAAACGCTTAACTACTTGCTCGTACGTCTCTAATTTATTTGAAAACAAAAACTTTTCCGCATACCAGTTGGCTTGATTGTGACTATCTTCCATTTGCAAAGCTAAATGACCGATCAAATTACTTTTGGCATCCTTAAGCTCTTGTTCAGTTACTAAATCCGTAGTCATTTTTTTCAACTCTTGCTTGATTACTTTTACAGCCTCTTCCAATCGAGAAGGGTCTAGCCCAGCTTGCACATATATTGAGCCCGCATCACGATAGCTAGCAATAGATGATCGTACCATATAGGCCAAACCTCTTTTTTCGCGCACTTCATTAAATAATCTCGAACTCATTCCTCCACCCAAAATTGTAGACAACACAGCCAGAACATAACGATCTTTGTGTTCAGATGGTAGGCCTGGAAAACCAATAACAACCTGTGTTTGGTCAACTTTTTTTTCTTTTACCACTACACGTTCAGGCAAACTTGTCTTACCTTTTTTCCATTGCACTGGCTGAAAGTTTTTTTTGTAATATGATAATTTTGTTGAGCCAACAGGTGAAGCATGCTCCCCAAAATACTTGGCTAATAATTTTGCTTTATTTTTTTCTATATTACCTGCTAAAACTAAAACCATGTTTTGTGGAGAATAGTGTTTTTGATAATATCCCCACAATTTTTCCCGATTCATCGCCCGAAGTGTTTGCTCAGTTCCTACAATTTTCCAACCCAGAGACATGTCTCCATACATCAACTCTTCGAAATTTTCTTCAATATCCATGAGAGGATTATCCGCATACATCCGCATCTCTTCAATAATCGGGCCTTTTTCTTTTTCCAATTCTTCTTCTTTAAACTCTGAATTAAAAATCATGTCTGATAACAAATCATATGCAAGCTCCTGTTTGGAGCTCATAATTTTGATGTAATATCCGGTGTATTCTTTGCTAGTAAATGCGTTGTATTGCGCACCCACCGCATCAAGCGTACGTGTAATATCTAAAGCTTCGGGGCGTTTTTTGGTGCCTTTAAACATGAGGTGCTCCACAAAGTGTGATGCTCCAGAAATTTCTCTGTCCTCATAGCGCGAGCCAACCGGAAACATGGCCAAAACTGTTACGGCTTTAGTGCCTTTGACAGGGACGCGGATGACGGTCGTGCCGTTTTTTAATTTTGAAATGTGGTGCATATCGGTGAAATACCAAGTATCAAATTACCATTTTCAAATGTTGAATTTGTAATTTGATTTTTAACTTTCTATTTATTGTTCAAGTTTATTTTTTAAGTACTCCCCAACTTCTTCGATAGCAACTCTTTCTTGTCCCATGGTGTCTCGATCTCTTACGGTAACTTTCTTGTCTTCCAAAGAATCAAAATCAACGGTTACGCAATATGGCGTACCAATTTCATCTTGGCGGCGATAGCGTTTACCAATACTGCCCGTTTCATCATATTGAGTCATAAAATTCTTAGCCAAGTTTTGTTGAACACTCTTAGCCAAGTCAGACAATGGCTCTTTTTTAGACAAAGGCAACACAGCTGCTTTGATCGGTGCCAAAGATTTGTGCAAACGCAGCACGACTTCTTTTTCATGCTTGCCGTCTTCATCACCACTTCTGGTTTCTACTTCTTCGTAGGCATTGAGCAGGAATGTCAAAACGGAACGAGTGAGGCCAAGCGCCGGCTCAATCACATAAGGCATGTATGTTTCATTAGTTTTTTCATCACGGTATGACAAATCTTTTCCGGTAAATTTGGAATGTTGTTTTAAATCAAAATCGGTTCTGTTTGCTAAACCCCAAAGCTCTCCCCAACCCCAAGGGAATTCGTATTCCAAATCAACGGTGCGTTTGGAATAATGAGACAGATCATCTTTAGGATGTTCGTAGAAACGCAATTTTTCTTTTTTCACACCGTATTTTACAAACCAATCTTCCATAAATTGTTTCCAAACCTCGAACCATTTTTCATCTTCGCCTGGTTTTACAAAAAATTCCATTTCCATTTGTTCGAATTCACGAGTGCGGAAAATAAAATTTCCCGGTGTAATTTCGTTGCGAAAGGCTTTACCAACTTGGGCAATACCAAAAGGGATGCTTTTACGCATACTTTCGCGAATGTTTTGAAAATTTACAAAAATACCCTGAGCAGTTTCGGGGCGCAAATAAACTGTGGAGGCTTGGTCTTCCACTGCCCCCATAAATGTTTTGAACATCAAATTAAACTGGCGAATACCGGTTAGCTCTCCTCCACATTCTGGGCACGGAATATTGCTCAGAGTAACATCAGGTTCAAATTTTGGTTTAATTCCTTTTGCTTCCAAAAGGTGATCGGCACGAAAACGGCGTTTGCAAACTTTGCAATCAACTAAGGGATCAGTGAAGCCTTCCAAGTGACCGCTGGCTTCCCAAACTTTGGGGTGCATCAAAATGGCAGCGTCGAGTCCTACTACGTCTGTTCTATCTTGCACTAAGGCTTTCCACCACGCCTGCATAATATTTTTTTTGAGTTCAATGCCGAGCGGACCATAATCCCAAGTGTTTGCGAGCCCACCATAAATATCACTTCCGGGGAAAATAAAACCCCGGCGCTTACAGAGTGAAACAATTTTTTCCATCAAATTATCAGACATACAATAAAGCTAAACCTTATTAATTTCCGCTTCTTTGTTTTCTCCAATTACTTTCACTTCCTCGTTAAATTCTTTGACCAGTTTTTCCAGATCTTCAAAAAGTTTGAATTTTTCATCTTCACTCATCATTTTTTGCTTTTCTTGTTCAGTAATTTTTTCACGCACTTCTTCACGAACTTTGCGTAGAGACACGCGAGCTTGTTCCAATTTTTGATGTAAAATCTTGATCAATTCGGCCCGACGCTCAGAAGTAAGGTCGGGTAGAGTAATACGGATAACCTTTCCATCATTTATTGGGTTAACACCCAAACCAGAATCCCGTACTCCTTTGTCTACTGCTCCAAGCAGGCTTTTATCCCACGGCTCAAGCGCTAAGGTTTTGGCATCGGCGACCATAATAGAAGCCACGGCTTTAAGTGGTTGTTTGCTGCCATAAGCCTCAACCAACACACTTTCTACCATTGCGCTCGAAGCGCGCCCGGTTCGCAGCCCAGTTATGTCGTTTTTCAAAAACTCAATCACGGCAACGAAGTCTTTTTTGTGCTCAGTTATATTCATAAACTTAAAAATAAGTATCATTTAGACGCTCTATTCTTACCATGTTGGCCGATTATCGTCAATTAACGAGAGTAAAGGCCATGAACACCATTTCTGGTTTGAGAGGATGAATAAAAATTGCTACCGGTATGGTATTTGTTGGCAATTTTTTGGTTGTCCAGCTTTTTCCACCATCGACAGATTTATAGAAGGTTGAGCGGATATGAGCATTCTTTTCACCCAAAATAGTACCCGTATAATAAAGCTCATTTTCATTTAATGGATTGATGCCAAAGCCGTAGATATTTACCGTTCCTGGTGGAGTTATCAAACGAAGTTCTTGCCAATTGGCACCAGCATCATCTGAACGCAAAATTCCATACTTGGAGATCCAGAATATAGTATTTGGTTTAGAAGGATGTAGGATTAAACGATTAAAAATTTTGTTATCAGTATATTTTTCCAAAGGTTGGCGCAAATCTTTCCAAGTTACACCACCATCATCGGATCGAACTAACCCATCAACTGCTCCTGCCACATAGATACGACGAGGTGCTTTAGGGTCGCTCGTAAGATATTCGATTTGAAAAGGCAAACGTTTGATGGTTTGCCAACTCGCTCCACCATCTGAGCTCAAAAGCACGTCACCACCCTGAAGAGCGGCATAAAGCGTTTGTGGATTACCATAATCAACTGCTACCGCCTTGATAAGTTCTGCTGGAAGCGATTCTACAAACACACTTTTCCACGTACGGCTGCAATCGGTACTTTTATAGATATTTCCCCCATCGGTCACATACAGCGTGCATTTGTCTTTTGGGTCAACTGCTACAGAATAAATAAACTTACCAGCCAATGCTTCGGCGGCCTGCCAACTGTCGCCATTGTTATAGCTGTAATACATCCCTTGACCGCGCGTACCCAAATACATGGCATCAGGATCACTGGGGTCGGTAAAAATGCGATAAACTCTCACCCCTGCAATACTTTGCACACCTTTGGGTGTAGGTAGGGCAGAAATCTGCTTCCAAGAATCGCCTTTATCGTCAGATCGGTACATTCCCATAGCAGTATTTCCCGTTCCGCTCGTTTTAATACAGCTGGCACCGGTAAGAAGGAAGACGGTAACAAAAAAAACAAGTATGGAAAGCCTTTTATTCATATAAATTGATGAAATATTATTGGCTGTATTATACAAAAAAATTAGCTTTCTGACAAACTTTTCATTGACAAAATTTTGCAAATACCCAATAATTCAGTGTGGATTTATTATCCAGGATCGGAGAAAAAAAACATGACACAGGACCAAATTTATCATCTCGAAGAGCTCATTGAACAAAATCATCCCCAAATTGACATCTGTCTCTCAAGGCGATGCTTGCTAAAAAGCTGGTTCGTTGCTTTTCTATGCGTCATGACCTTTACCATTGTCTTCACGACACTACTTTATTTTTTGGCCAATGAAAGCCAGTTAAAAGCGGATATAATTTGGGAAGGTAGGAGGCTCTCTCTTGTCTTTGTTGTGATTTGCTGTGGTCTATACTTTTTTGCCGATGGATATAAAATTAGAGCCAAACGTCTACTCCTTAAAGCGGATATCGAAGGAATAACTCGAGAACAAAAAATTTTTTTTCTACAACAGTACTAAAAAATAAATTTCAATTAAAATCAAAAAACTGCCCGACACCTTACTTTGATTACAACAAATTGTCATCAAAGTAAGCGGGCAGTTTTTTGATTTTCTAAAAATCTAAGACTAGGTTTTCGATCAATAAGCGCGGATGAATATTCTGTCGCAGCAATTTACGTGCTTCATGAATATTATCAATAATAGAAATGATTTTTTCTTTACCAACATCGATATCAATACTTTTTTGTGACTTACCAAGCATTATTTTTCGCCACTCCATTTCCCAAACATTCAAAATATCAATCAATCTTTCTCTACTTTTAATATGGTCATCTTTATCTTCTTTTCCAAAAATCTCCTCCAGCGCTTTTAACTTTACATAAAACGGCTGGCCCAAAAGCATCTTAAATCTCTCCACTTCTTTTTCATACTTTTCATACTGATCCTTCATCTGTAAAAAATCTATCGCTCGACCAGGCCTACCCCAAGAAGCATCAGCCAATTTTTGAGCTTCCAACTCAGAAATATTATTCTCTTTCAAATATTGAATGATCTCCTCTTCTGAGACCGAATTAAAATACACCATTTCCAACCGTGAGCGAACTGTACTCAACAAACTTTTTTCATCGGTTGTTAATAAAAAAATAACTGTTTTTGCGGGCGGCTCTTCTAGAAATTTTAGTAAAGCATTAGAGGCTTCTTCATTTAAGAATTCTGCTCCATCAATCACAACCGAGCGATATGATCCACCCCAGGAACTATTTTGCAATCGTTGTTTTAGCTGACGAATTTGCTCGACTGAAATATTCTTTTTAGATTTCTGTTCTTCATCTCCAACAACACGCTCGATATAAAAGAAATCCGGATGATTTGTTACATTCTTTTCCGTAACATTTAAAAGTTTCGAGCTGAGTTCAAACGCGAGCGTGCGTTTTCCCACCTGCTCTGGACCAACAAAACAATAGGATTTATTTAATCCATTATTTTTCAAAAGTGATTCGAATAAACCAACGATCTCTTTATGACCGATGAGCATCGACATATAATATTTTAATACTCAGCATTTAGAAATAACTTCCCAAGTCTGCAAGGCAGTTTGTTGCCAAGAAAATTCTTTTACTCGTTCCAATCCTTGCTGTTTTTTTTCTTCGCGCAATTTTTTGTCCTTAATAAAATTTGTAACAGCCTCAACTAAACCAGATAAACTACTCGGATCAACATACAGTGGAGCAGTTCCACCAACTTCCTCCAGAGAATTCCCTTTAGACGCTACAACTGAGCACCCACTAGCCATGGCTTCTAAAACGGGCAATCCAAACCCTTCGTATAAAGAAGGGAAAACAAAGACTAAAGCTCTGCTAAGCAAAACTGACGCATCAGCACTCGGAATAAACCCAAGTTCCTTGATATCTGTTTTGTAAGGGCAAGAATCAATCGCTTTTTTTATTAATTCATATCCAACGCCCGGTGTGCCAATCAAAACAAGCTGGCAGTCCAGCTTCTTTCTGATTTCACCAAAAGCCTCGACTATTTTTACGGTATTTTTCTTGTGCTCCAATCGACCTAGAGAAATTAAAAATGGTTTCTTGATCGAATAATTTTTAAGGGTTTCGTCAGCTTCAAGTTCGGAATGCTTTTTTAAATCATAGACATCTTTATTGTAAGCAAGTGGAGTTACAAAAGTTGCAGGAATTTTATCGCCATATATTCTTTTCAATTCTTGTTTGCTAAATTCCGATGGCGTCAAAATACACTTGGCTTTTTCTAAAATGAGCACATTCATCATTTCTAAATATTTTCTACCCAAAAAATTATAAGCCTCAGGAAATATTTTAAACGCGCTATCGTGAACAGTTACTACGGTTTTCAGCGGGGTAATTAATGGTATAAGCTGTCCCGGTGCAAAAAAAACATCGGGTTTGTTAAAAATAAATTCCGAAGTTAAACGAACTTGCGTCCACATTTTTTTGATTGGCCACTTCAAAATTTTTGATTTCCAATTTGGTGGTAAATTTTCTAAACCACCCTGAAGATGACTGGGAGAATAAAGTACTACATGCGCCGTAGGTGGAATTATATTTTTCAATGCCTGAATAACTTGGAAGCAATATTCTTCTACTCCAGTTCGGTTTGGTTTGTTAGCATGAGATGCTTCGATTCCAATTAACATGTACTTGATTAACGAGTAGCCAAAATACTTCTTTTGTAGCTTTCTAGATTTTCTAAAGCAACACCAGTGCCTTTTACTACACACAGCAGTGGCTCTTCCGCCACATAGGTAGGAACTCCGGTAAACTCAGCAATAAGCTGATCAAGATTTCGGAGCATCGATGATCCACCAGATAAAATTATTCCCTTTTCCATGACGTCAGCAGAAAGCTCAGGCGGTGTAGCATGCAATACTTCTTTAATAGCGTCGATTAATAACCCCAAATCGTGCTGCAGTGCTTCGATAGTATCATCTGAGCTAACGGTAATTATTCTTGGCAAACCTGTAATCATGTCGCGTCCCGTAATTTCCATGGTGAGCGGTTCGTCTAATAAAGCTGCAGAACCAACTCCGATTTTCAAATCTTCTGCTGTGCTCTCCCCGATCGCCAAATTATATTTGTGTCGGATATATTCTACAATTGATTCATCAAATTTTGTTCCACCAATACGCACCGATCCAGATGAAACAATTCCACCCAAAGAGATGACCGCAATTTCTGCAGTTCCACCTCCAATATCAATGATCATATGCCCCGAAGCCGCTCCGATTGGAATGTCCGCACCGATTGCAGCGACAATCGGCTCTTTAATGATGTAGGCAGCTCTAGCACCAGCGGCGATCGTAGCATCAATTACTGCTCTTCGCTCAGTGGAAGTAATTCCACCAGGAACAGCAACCATTACTTCTGGACGAAACAACCGCACTCCACCCAAAGCTTTGTTGATAAAATAACGCAACATTGCTTCTGTGGTGTGATAGTTAGCAATTACTCCATTTTTCAACGGACGCTCCGCAATGATTGACTCTGGAGTGCGACCAATCATATCGCGCGCATCAAGACCAACTGCCAAAACTTTACCATCGCTTTTAGAGATCGCTACTACACTTGGCTCGTTTACCACAATCCCTTTTTTTGGCACATACACCAAAACATTCTTGGTACCCAGATCAATCCCAATTTTTTTTATAAACATAATTTAATTTATTTATCCAATGTTTTTATCACAAACTCTCTATCCGTTCGTAAATCTGTTTTATAGTCAAACCGATTATCCCCGTAATTTTGCGGATTTTCGCCGGGATTTGCGAATATCACTTTTTTACCAAAGTCCAAAGAAAGCGTCAACGCATGGGCAATGGTGCCGATTTGTTTTTGTACTACCAATTCATAGTTCCCAGATTTAATAGCGGAAGCTACTGCGGGACTAACACTATATTCAAACACAAGCTCCGAAGTTTTGCCAGCGGGAATGGTCACAAAAGTACCAAACCATTGGCGGCCGTTTTCTGCGCCCTGATCAACCGGAATGTTTTTGGTTGGATTAGTTACTTTTTCAATTTTACTACCCAATGGAACATAGATTCTAGCGTATGATCGATAATCTCTAGTTCTCCAATCGAATTCACCCTCGTGCGCGTACTTCATGGTAATGCGTGCACGAAAAGTAGATGAGACCGGAATGATTTGATAACTCAACTCTCTTTTCATCACCACATCTGTTTTCCAAGCACCCAAGTTTGCATCCGCATAAAGCAAATAATCACCTTTGGCAGCATTCATTTCACCAGCCCATGCTTTGCCTGAAAAAACTTTTTGTTTATCAACATCAACCGAATACAAAATAATTTGTTTTTCAAGAAGCATTCTTTCAAACATTGCAAAGTATGTTCCCCAATTTTTGAACACATCACCTCGTAATTTTTGCACTACTGCCGCTGTCATCCCTTGTAAAATTTGTTTACGGTCGCGCATTTCAATTGCCTTATCTTTATAACCATACTCCACTTCGTATTCTAATTTTTCTGTGAAATTTTGACTATTATATTCTTCACCCTCAATTGTTATTGGGCCGATTATTTTTAACAATTCCTCCATCACGGTTGGTGTAATACCAACTACGGTATTAATACTACCCGCAAGCAAACCATTCTCTTTTTTATAAAATTCTAGAGCTTTTTGGGATGAAATTGCAAAATCTGGTGACCAGTTACTATCGCGAAAGGCCCAGCGCTCCACCTTTAGATATTTTTTAATTGGATCAGGTGGGATTGATTCATAATTTTGTGGAGCATAGTTATCCAAGATTTCTGTCCCCTCAATCTTTTCAATTTTTGGAACACCATTTTGTACGGCTACAACCCCGTAAACACCAATAAAACCACCACCAGGACGAAGCTCGGTGTTATTTAAAAAAAGAATTAAATAATTTTGTTTTTGATCAAAGCCTAAAAGTTGTTTGAGTAAAAAAACATTTTCCTGGGTGCTAGTGGCATTTTTATCAAATGATGATACGCGGTTTATAACCGTATCGAGTACTGCTTCCTGCAAAGCACCTGTTTTGTAATAATGCCTCAATACCAAAATCGCTACGGCAATAAAACAAAGAACGACGCTCAAAACGATTAAAAACTTACGAAGCATAATATTTATTTTCAGGATTTTAAACTACTTTCTTTTCTTTGCGGAAACATTAAAGCCTAGGTATTTTGCAAACATCAAATGCGTTACAGCATCGAGACATGGAAAAGATGAAAAAAGAATCAACGAAACTGGTAACAAAATCCATTGTAAAATCATATACACATAATGATGTGCGCCCCGATTCTTTGGTCGGCGTGGCAAGACTAACATGCTCATGACTGTCGAAATGAACAAACCGATCATTGCCAAAATAGATAATTTCAACAAGATTTGTGGTGTATTAAAGAAAAGGGCGCTTTGTCTCACTTCTTCGTCAGCCACCCATAGTGGAATTCTACCCATAATGAGAATCAGTAGCGGTACCAACGCCCAACTCCATTTGCCTTCTAATTCCTGAAATAGAATAGTGAACTTTTTAAACCATGCTATATTTGGTTGTTTTCTAAGTTCCCACAAAAGATAGGGGAAATTTTCTGTACCCCACGCCCAGCGACGTTGCTGGAAATATAGATTTTTCAAACTTTTCCACGCGCTTTCATCCATCACCGTATCCATCGAAACCGGAATATACAATGGGGTCACTTCGTAATCTCCCTGATTTTTTAGCCAGCATTGATAAAAAATGCGCGAGTCCTCACTAACAATATTTTTGGCATGCCAACCCACGTCGAGTGCGGCTTTAAAACTCATGCTATGAGAGGAGAACGTTACCAAATGATCCAACCTAGCCAAGCTAAAAAACATCCAAAAACTGGTGCCAAAAGCCATTATTCGAAGCACGGCTGGTGAATCCCAAATATTATTATTGTAAAGTGTTACTGGTTGAAATGAACTGTGGGTCGGACGAGGATGTGATATGTACATGTAGGTAAGATGCGCAAAATATTCTGGATGGACGATAGTGTCGATATCAAAAATAGAAATTATAATTTTTTCATACACCCAACCTTTTTGGTCGACATACAATTTAAACTGCTCTTCTGCATAATGAATATTCGAACCTTTCCCGGGAATTTCACCACTTAAACCTTGCGGATGCGTGTAGAAAATCAGGTCAGCAAAACAATTTGAATACAATTTTTTTACCTCAATTTGGAGTTCATCCCAATGTTTTTTATTCCGCTCTTCACCAGATATGATTACGTATAATTTTTGAGCGGGGTAACTTGAACTTTTTAAAGCATCGAGTGTTGCACAGACCACATCTATCCCCTCATTATAGAGGGGCAAAAAGACCGCATTTTGGTAGGTGTCCCAATTTGTAAATTTTTCGGTGAGCTGTTTGAACCAAGATAGTTTAATCGCCTGGCGGAATCTTCTCCAAGATACGATTAAATAGAAAGAAAAATATATTACTCGAAGCACCCAATAAATATCGAAAATAATTACCAAGTAAATCATCCACAGGGGTTTGAGAAAACTCAAAACCAAACTAACTACCAAGGTAAGCCAGATCAACAAACCCGGAAATATTTCATACAACCGATAACGGCGATAATCAGAAAGCATAACAAAATAAGGGGAAAACTTTAAAACGCTTTTCTTTTCAATTAAACCTACAGCACACTTAAATCATCTACCACTTTTAGATGTTTTACATCTAAAATACTATACAAGAAGACATCGCCCAGTTCTTTTCTCTCCACAAATTCTTTGCCGTCCATGAGGGTATAGCGAATTGGCTGGTGGTCTAGTGCAGCCTCAAAGCTTTTGATAATTTTTTCTACCACCGGGATTTTAAGATCCCCTACCAACAAAATGTCGGTGGGAGCTTTGCTTTCTTGGGTAAAAAAACCTGTTAAAACGAACAACCCGATCTGACCACCCTTGCTTTTGACTTGATCGATAAACACTTTTTGTTCTAATAGCTGAGCCTTGTTTAAAAGAGATTGCATTTCCGCTAGAAGCATGAAATCTTTTTGCAGTTGGTAGTACTTTGAGCGCTCATTACCGGTTTTTGGCTGATCCAGATCGGCATTAGGAATGTGGGCAATAACCCCAATATGCTCAAGGTGGGCAATTTCTCTTCTTATCGCATTTAACTGTGTTTCTGCTAATCTAGAGAGTTCACGAACAAAAAAAATTTTATCTGGATTTCTAAAAAAAATTTGCAACAACTTAACTCGAGTTTTTGAACCAAAAAAGTGTTCAAGCATATTTCAAAAAAAGAAAGTCGAAATTTACCTACTTGTCAAAATTTCGCTTAATTATAGACAATCTAGTTAAAATTTAGTATACTATTTTTGTTATTTCACGTCAAAGTTTTCCGTATGGACGAAGTCATTTCACTCAAGGCGTTTTTTGTTGAAGGAGGAAATCAAAAAAAATCGCACGTGATACTACACATCACGGAACCCTCTGTGCCCGAAGAAAAGGCCAAAGGATATTTTTTTGTTATTGGCGAAATAAACAATAGCTCACCAGCGTTTCTTACCAAGCTTAATGACGCTTTTAACAACGCACAAACCACTTACTACCAAGAAACAAATTCTAAAAACGAAGAAGTTTTTGAAACAATTTTAAAAAATCTTAATCAACAAATCAAAATTTTTAAGGAAAGTGGAGAGATTAACTGTGCCATTGGCGCAGTTACACAAAAAGAGATTATCTTCAGCTTTGCCGGAAACAGCCCTGTACTTTTATTTTACAAAAAAAATGGTACCGAAACTTTTGGAACAATGGAACTTGGATCCCCTAGCAACACTTCTCTAGAGCAAACAAACGAAAATCTTTTTTCTCAATTAGTTCAGGGGAAAATCAGTCCGACTGATTTTTTGTTTTTGGGAACCCATCATTTAAAAGACTTTTTTAGCAACGAACGTCTAGAAAAAACATTGACCACGCGCTCGGTAGAACAAAGCTGCCAACATATTGAAAACGTTTTAAAACAACTCAATAGCACATACTCCTTTGGCGGGTTAATTATTCACGGTCTGACTCCCACACCCCAATTCTCAGCTGCGATCAAAACTGCTCAACCGAACCTACCAAAATCAACCCAGTCATTAAAAAACTTCTTCAATACCGAGAAAAACACCTCTGAAACCTTGTCACTCAAGTTTAACTACCCTGGAATTTCCAGACCTAATACACTGAACCAAAACTCACCATTTGAACTTCAAGGCAAACCGAAAGAAAACCGTGTTCCGCTTTTATCTCTTCACCCTACCGGAGATTCATCAACATTGCATCAACCTAAAACAATGCTTTATGCTAAAAAACTTGGAAAAATCTTATACGCTATTTTAATTTTCCTGTGGCATCTTTTGTTAGGATTTTTTCATCATATTGGTTTAGTCGGAATTGCTATTATTAATTATAAAAACCGACGCCGTACTATCGTTGAAAACTGGCAAAAACAACTCCATTCTTACCGAGAAAATATTCGACAACTTCCGATTATTACCAAAATATTGGTACTGGTTTGTGTTTTACTAATAGCCATATTTACGGGAAGTATTTTATCGATCAAAAGAACACAGGTAAAAAATGAGAAAAACAAAGCGTATCAAAATCAACTAAATTTTATTAAAACAAAAAAGGACAACGCGGAAAGCGCGCTCATTTATTCTGACAAAAACTCTGCCTTAGCCGAACTTAAAGCCGCACAAAATTCGCTCAGCCAACTGAGCTGCAAGACTACCGATGAAAAAAAGAATTGCCAGCAAATCCAAAGCCAGCTTGATCAAATTTCTGCAAAAATAAAAAACGTTACTCTTGTTAACCCGGTTATTCTAACTTCTCTAAATACCCAAAATACCAACAACGAAGCACTACGCTTAATCAAGATAGGTAACTCCTTACTAGCTTACAACACTACCAACAGCGCTATTTTAACTTACAACTTAACTACTAATGAAACGACAGCGAGTTCGGCCAACTCGACCAATTCGGGATATAAAGAAGCGTCCGTGCCAAACCAAGAAAATTATGCTGTTTTTCTAAACTCTCAAAACCAAATAGCAATTTATGATGCTGCAAAAAATGCCTTTAAAGATAGCCCGATCTCCTACCCTGCTAGTGGAAATAAAATTTCTAGCCTGCTTATGTACAACGGCAGACTTTATACACTAGATACTGCCAGAAATCAAATCTACCGCCACGATTTAGCCAATGATGCGTTTAGCCTCGGAATGCCTTGGATAAAACAAACCACTGATTTACAGACAGCTTCATCACTGACCATCGATGGTGATATTTACGTTCTAAGAACAAACGGCGAAGTACTTAAACTTACCAAAGGAATACCCCAACCATTTAACCTAGAAACTATTGACCCACCACTTTCAGAAGGGTGGAAAATTTGGACATATAACGAGCTAAAATATCTCTATATCCTTGATCCAGCTCAAAAACGCATTTTAATTTTTGATAAAACCGGCAAACTTAAAACTCAGGTTACTGCTACAGAATTCAAAAAGCCAATGGATATGGTAATTGATGAAGAAAATAAAATTGGCTTCGTAATCGACAGCAACCAAATATATAAAATTATTTTACCAATCTAAAACCCCTCGATGAATACCGAGGGGTTTTGATTAGCTTTTTGGAAGTAGGTTATTATTTCAAAACAACTTTTCCACCAGCTTCTTCTACTTTCTTTTTGATTGCTTCTGCATCTTCTTTCTTCACACCTTCTTTGATTACTTTTGGAGCTCCGTCTACCAAAGCTTTAGCATCAGCAAGACCAAGTCCAGTTACTTCTTTAACAACTTTAATTACGTTGATTTTGTTTGCACCTGAATCAGTCAATTCAACTGTAAATTCAGTTTTCTCCTCAGCAGGAGCAGCGGCAGCAGCGCCAGGAGCAGCCATCATCATAGCTGGAGCAGCGGCTGAAACTCCAAATTTCTCTTCTAAAACTTTAACCAATTCGGCCAAGTCTAGAACAGACATTTTTTCGATTTGTTCTACCAGAGCTTTAAATTTTTCTGGTACTTCAACATTTTTTTGTTCTTCACTCATATTAATTAGGTTTAACATTTTTAATTGCGTTTAACACGTTTACGATACCACGAACATTCTGAGCCAGTACGTTAACGAACCCAGAAACCGGAGCGTTGATTGAACCGACAACTTTGGCCAAAAGCTCAGTCTTACTTGGAAGACCAGCTAAATTTTTAACCATGCTCGTTTCAATAAACTTTCCTTCTAATATTCCACCAAAAATCGTTACTTTTTCGTGTTCCTTCGCAAAAGCACTTACGATTTTAGCTGGTGTAATTTCGTCATTAACCGCAAAAAATGCAGCGATACCACCTTGAAATGATTGGCTATTTACATTGGTAAGCCCGATATTCTCTAAAGCTCTTTGAACCAATGTTTTTTTAGCAGCCAACACTTCAACGCCTTCTTTAAGACATTTTTTACGTAAAGACTCAGATTCAGCAACGGTTAGACCTTGAAAGTTTGCAAAAACAACACCCTTAGCCTCTCGGAGGCTCGTTTGCAAAGAATCTACGGTCGCTTCTTTTTGTTTTCTTGTTTTTGGCATAAAAAAATCTGTGTTTTACCACAGTTTACTTCAAGGATAATTTCGACCTGAAAATTACTTCTAGTTTCAAGTAAAATCAAATTACCTCGGCAGGATATTTAGTTTGCGTTGAACTACGCAAAACCTGCTGTCTATGGTGAGATGATCTTACCGTACAAAGTCTTTTTTGTCAAGAAAAAACCTTGGCTTAGCAAAAAGACACCGATTTTTATGAAGAATGCAACAAATTTTATCCAATAATTGTACCCCTACTCGCCTTACTCCGTATCACATTTTTCACTTCAGCGAGGTTTGTTCCACAGACAAATTTTACTTGTAGTGCAAGTTTTTGAGCAGTTTTTGCAGCTGTTGGATCAAAAGGAACGTTGGCTCCTGGGCTCCATTTTTCGCCAATTATTTTGCGCAGCTCCATCCAAGTAATTTTTTCTAATCTCTGAGCGTTTTTATTAATCCTTGGATCACTATCATACACATAGTCAACATTGGAAAGATTGATAATTTCTTTTGCACCAAATTGCTTAGCCAAAAGCACAGCATCATTATCGGTTGAACATCCCGGTTTCCAGCCCGCTGCAATAATCAAAGCGCTTTTAGTATTTATTTTTTTAGTTGGATTTTTGATGACTTCAGGATACGCAGTTTTTTCAAACATCATACGTACGAATTCTGCATTAAAGTACGTGCTGTGGATTCCCAGCCAATCTAAATCTTCGGAAGTAGTTTTTCTTACACTTTGAAGGGCTGCCTGATAAATCCGGCAGGTTGCGCCCCCGCCAATAACCAAAATAAATTTTTGTCCTCGTTTAATTTCATCTAAAATTAAAGTCCGAAATTTTTTTAAGAAGGCGATATCAAATCCTGTTTTTGGAATAATAATTGAACCACCAACAGAAATAATTTTGTAGGGACTACCCATAAATAAGTTAATAAAAAAATTAAGGATTACTCTTTTTTAAGCAGCGCACTTACCAACCAACCAACGAGCCACATGATAAGCGCTCCCCAAAAAGCTGGCCAAAAACCTTGAACTTCAAACCCTTTCACAATTGTGGAAGTAATCCAGATCATGGCCGCATTCACTACGAAAGTAAATAATCCCAACGTTAAAATAGTAACGGGCAAAGTAAGAATAGTGATAATCGGACGAATGATCGCATTAAGCAGACCAAGCACAAGTGCGGCGATAAGAGCGGTATAAAAGCTGTTTACTCTAAAACCTGGCAAATAATACGCAATGAGCATTAAGGTCAAAGCACTAAGAACCCAACGTAAAAGTAGTTTCATATATGAGTAATTAATAATCTTTTTTTAATTCTTTTATTTTATGTTCTACGGTTTGTAAATAATCTTGCAGCTGTTTTACCAGCTCGCTTCCCGATTCAAATTTCTCGATCCCTTCTTCCAGATCCATATCATCAGTGGATTCAAACCACTCTACTATTTTTTGCAACTCGGAATAAGACTTTGCAAAATTAAATTTATCTTTTTTATTAACCATACGCATCAGATCTTATCAAAAATTATACTTCTCTTTATTGAATTGTTCGTTAAATAATTTCAGCCCCAACCTCACCTTGGCCCAATTCTATCATGATTTTTTCGCCTTTGTCTACGTCACCAGTAGCGCGGACAATCTGTCCATTTATTTTGCGGGTGATACTATAACCTCTTTTGAGCAAAGTTTTAGGATTAACATTCTTAAATAATAATGCAGCTGAGGACAAAAACTTTTGCTTTTCTAGCCTTCTCCCGTCTAGTAACTCCGGAACACGTTTCCAGGTAGCCAATAAATTCTTTGCCTGTTCGAGCCGCAAACCATATTGATGGGCTGAAACTAAAAAAAACTGCTTAACATTTTGCTTTTTTTTATGCAACTGAAACTCCAAGGTTTGAGCCAGATAATCCTTGTGCGCAAACAACTTATTAATGAAATCTTTACGCTCTGGAACAAGCAACTCGGCCGCATTAGACGGCGTGGAAGCTCGCACATCTGCCACTAAATCTGCCAAAGTTTCATCACGCTCGTGACCAACACCAGACACCACAGGAATCCGACTTTCGTAAATTGCCCGAACCACCTGCTCAGAATTAAAAGCGGCCAAATCCTCAAGCGAACCACCACCACGGATCAAGACTAAAGCATCATACTTTACACTACTACGATTAAAAGATTGTAGGGCTGCCACAATTTCCTCAGCTGCATTTTCACCTTGCACCGAAACATTTTGCAAAAAAATCTCCACCCCACCCCAACGATTACTAATAATTCTTTTAAAATCTCCCCACGCTGCGCTGTCTCGAGAAGCAACCACGCCTAAGCGCTCGGGGATTTCTAAAACCGGACGCTTACGTTCGGTGTCAAAGATTCCTTCAAGAATTAATTTATTTTTTAGCAACTGATACGCTCTTTGCAAACTTCCCTCTCCCAGCAGTTCAACTTTTTGTACCGTAAAACTAAACCGTCCGGATTTTTCATAAATTTTGGGATAACCCGTAACGCGCACGCGCATCCCGTCTTCAAGCGGCGTATGCATGGAATAAACTGTAGAAAAACAATTCAAAACTGCTGCTTCATCTTTTAAATCAAAAAATATCCACTTATTCTGGGATATTTTATATTGAGACACTTCACCCTCGATACTATATTCACCAACAATTAAATCATTTACTTGATTGATGAATTGAGAAACTGAAAAAGGGGCGATCATATCATTACATTTTGAGCACCAACCAAAAAGCTAAACAGCACGTTAATAATTGGTGAAATAAGATCAAATAAAAATAGAACAAAAAATATCAAAATAACAAATCCATATCTTTCCAGAGCAATTCTTAACGACCGCATCGAATCTGGAATAATCGCAAACAAAAGCTTGGACCCATCGAGGGGTGGAATCGGCACCAAATTAAAAACCATTAACAAAATGTTGGCATACACTATGATTTGCAAGAAAAATGTTACCGAAGAATTTGGAAAAATGCGGAGCACCAAAGCAAAACATAACGCCAAGAGCAAGTTGGATAATGGACCTGCGATACTCACCAACACTGGTCCCCACCGTTGATTTTTGAGATTATATGGGTTGTATGGAACCGGTTTTGCGTAGGCAAACATAAATCTCCCACCAGTACCAAAAAATAACATGAGTGGCATAACTATTGTGCCCCACAAATCAATATGTGCTAAAGGATTGATAGTCAATCTTCCCGCATAGCGTGCGGTGGGGTCTCCCAACCGCTCCGCCATCCAGCCATGAGCATATTCATGGATAATACTGGAGGGAATAATGATTAAAAAGTAAAAAATTATTGAGAAAAAATCTGTCATATTGACAAAAAACCCGTTATTAAGTACTATTATCTAACTTTTAACAAGTATAGTCTAAAAATAATAAACAAGCAATTATGAGCCGATCATGCCAACTATGTCTTAAACAAGCGGTTCGAGCCAACCATCGCAGTCATTCCAAGCAATTGGTTCCTCGCCGCCAGCATCCAAACTTGCAGTTCTTGCAAGTAGGTAGTGAACGAATAAAAGTTTGCTCAGGATGTCGCCGAACTTTGGCCAAAGCCAAACAAACCATCTAAAATACAAACTACTCAAAAAAACCGTGTTTTGCCTAAAAACCGGTTTTTTTATTACCTTTTTCTTAATTTTAAGACCCATCTGACACTCTGATGAACCATGTGCTAAGATAAGCCGAAAAATTATCCACCTTGTTTCTCATAAACATTCACCCATAACCCTTGTCACAAAAATACAGGTGTGTTATAAGTATGTGTACTTAATTTAACAAGCACGAAGGAATGAAAGGGCTGCAAATTAAGAGACAATTTAAAAAAAGGGGGGGATCCAAGGGGGGTCCCTATTTTTTTTCAAAAAACGCCATTTATTTTTGGCTAATTTTTGCTATTCTTTTTGTTTCAAATTTATTTTTTAAAAACGAAACTCTGGCTGCAGATATCAACTGGATTGGAACTACTGGAGACTGGGAAGATGCTGCTAACTGGGATAGTGGAACTGTCCCAACGAGTACGGACAATGTCACAATTTCTAGCTCTACACCGGTAACAGTATTTATCAGCACAATCGCCAACTTTTCCCAATTAACTATTCAGAACAGCTCTCTAGGTCTCATTGGAAATATCGGAACCGGTGGAACAATTTCTTTAAGTGGCGGACAATTAATCCAAATGAACAATGTACCACAAACTTTGAGTGGTGATTTAATCATCGGGCCTTCGGGTGATCTTACCCATGCGGGGGCAGACGCTCCAACCCAGCTTTATGAAGTTAATTTTACGGCCGAGAATATCAATATCCAAACCGATGGTTCGGTAAGTGCTATTGGCCAAGGATACGGCGGTGGAGATAATGTGCGAATTGATGGTCGTGGACCAGGCGCTGGTGCAGGTTCGCTCACAGCTGGAGCAGGTGGCGGTGGACATGCGGGAATTGGTGGAAATGGAAATGATGGTGCCACCGGAGGAACCAGCTATTGCGATAATACAAACATTACAACTTACGGATCCGGAGGCGGAAGCGGAAATGGTGGTGTGCGCGGCGGCTGGGGCGGTGGTATTGTGCGCCTTACCGCCAACAACACCTTTACCCTAAATGGCAACATGACCGTTGAAGGAGAATCAATGACCGAACCAACAGACGCGGGGGGTGGCGGGGGTGGCATCGTAATTACCGCACCAACCGTAAACGGAATCCCGCAAAAATTTACTGCCCACGGTGGTAATAGTGGAAATTTGGCTGGTGGTGGCGGTGGTGGATGTATTTTAATAAAATATACACTTAGCAACACGCTTACCACGAGTAGTGTTGAGGGTGGAACCGGGTTTCTACCAGGAAATAGTGGTAGCTTTATTGCAGCCAGACCCAATGTTGCTCCAGGTGAACCAATTTACTTTTCCGAACTTTCTGACACTTCTGCAAGATTCAACTGGACTCTCACCGGCAGCGGGTCTTTTTATTACCTCTTAGAAACATCGCTAAATGGCACTGATTTTAATTTTGTAACTACAACAGGACCTGCTTCTACAACTGGGTATACGTTTTTAAATTTACTACCAAATACTCGCTATTGGTTCCGAGTAGCGTCTGCCAACGGTATCTTTCCCACTTCGACTTATACAACCTCTTCCCCTGTATATACGTTAGCGCACACTCCAAACCAATTGGAAGCAGTGAACTCCAGTTCAACTACCAGTGTTGGCTTTGAAGTAGGTGCTTCCACAATTAATAATAATGATCTGACTACTAAGTATGTGGTAAAAGATCGTTTCTTAGATACTGATTATTTTCTTCAGAACAATGGAACTTGGGGCCTTGCTACTACCAGCCTAAGCTACGCTGAACTCGGATCCGGGAATACAACCTCCACGATTGGTTTAACGCCCAACACACTGAATTCACTGAGTATTGCTAGTGTAAACTCAGAAGGAGTGCTTTCACCGTTTAGCACTTCAACTTCGATTTATACACTGACCTCGATCCCTTCTAGCATCGCCACTTCAGCTAATGGAACAAACAAAAGCATTGACCTCACTTGGCAAGGAGATGCTACGGAATATTTTGTAGAAAACACAAGTAATAATACAAACTCTGGTTGGATCACTGCCAAGACTTATAGTTTTTCCAATTTAGCCTGTAACTCAAACTATACGTTTCGTATCAAAGCAAAGAATGGTGACGGTATCGAAACAAGCTGGTCTCCAAGTGTCTCCTCAAATTTAAGCTGTGGTTCAAGCGGCGGATCTGGTGGTGGTG
>DALYEE010000006.1:5928-23546 GCA_031972655.1 Candidatus Magasanikiibacteriota bacterium | reverse complement strand
TTTATTATAAAAAAATAGTGGAATATTAGTATTCCACTATTTTTTCTTTCTACTTTTTTTAACTTTTTCCTCCCCACCCGTTTTTATCCTTGCCGTTAACTCCCGTACTTCATCACGCAGCAATGCTGCCAACTCAAATTCTAGTTTCTGCGCCGCTTCTTTCATTTGCAATTCCTTGGCTTTAATAATTTCTGGCAAAGCCCGATCATCGCCCAACAAATCCAAATCTGTAATCGAAGTTTCATTTTTTCTTTTCTTCCTTGTTCCCTTATCCTTATTTTTATCTGCACTAATCCCAAATTCTTCCAAAATATTTCGAATCGCTTTTTGAATCGTTTGCGGTGTAATACCGTGATCTTCATTATATTTTATTTGAATCTTCCGACGGCGATCGGTCTCGGCAATGGCGCGCTCAATAGAACCAGTACTATGATCCGCATACAGCACCACTTGTCCATTCACGTTTCTGGCCGCGCGGCCAATAGTTTGGATCAAACTCGTTTCGCTACGCAAAAACCCTTCTTTGTCCGCATCAAGAATTGCAACGAGCGACACCTCCGGCATATCCAAACCCTCGCGGAGCAAATTCACCCCCACAATTACATCAATTTTCCCCAAACGTAAATCCGTTATCACTTCAATACGCTCCAGGGTATCAATATCACTATGTAAATATTTTACTTTTATTTTTTTCTCCAACAAATAATCATTCAAATCCTCGGCCATTTTTTTGGTCAGCGTCGTCACGAGTATTCTTTCATTTTGTTTAATCCGCTCATCAATTCTAATCAGTAAATCCTCAATCTGCGACAAACCACCATCAACGGGGGTAATCGGGCGAATAATTACTTCTGGATCAATCAACCCCGTAGGGCGCACCACCTGCTCCACCACTTGGCTACTTTCAGTTATTTCATACTCAGTCGGCGTAGCCGAAACGTATACTAATTGCTGGATACGCTTTTCAAATTCTTCGTAACGCAACGGACGGTTGTCGCGGGCGCTCGGCAAACGAAAGCCGTGCTCTACCAACGTATCTTTGCGCGCACGGTCGCCATTGTACATTCCGCGCACTTGGGGAATTGTGACGTGTGACTCGTCGATAATCGTTAAAAAATCTTCCGAAGCATGGAAAAAATAATCTAGCAAAGTAAACGGCGGTTCGCCTTCTTTGCGCCCTTCAAAATGGCGTGAATAATTTTCAATTCCGTTGCAATAACCAATGTTTTGAATCATTTCCAAATCATAAGCTACGCGGCGTTTTAAACGTTCGTATTCCAAAACCTTGCCATGATCTTCAAAATATTTTAATTGTTCTTTTAATTCTGCTCCAATAGTTTCAAAAGCACGCTTGCGAGATTCTGCCCCAACCACATAATGTTTGGCAGGGAAAAACCAAGCATCTTCTAAATTTTTTCTGATTTTTCGCGTTACCGGATCAACCAATTCAATGCGATCAATTTTGGTACTAATTTCTAAACGATAAATTAATTCTTCATTCACCGGCATTATTTCAAGCACCTGCCCATGCATGCGAAAAGTTCCACGAGTCAAATCCGTATTCGTGCGCTCAAACTGCATACTAACAAGCCTCTCCATCATTCCCCGGCGATCAATAATCTCGCCTACATTCACATGCAGCACAATTTTTTCATACTCGGTTGGTGAACCCAAACCATAAATTGCCGAAACAGACCCTACTACAATTACATCTTTTCGCGAAAGCAAAGCCTGCGTACACGCGTGCCGCAAGCGATCTATCTCTTGGTTGATCTGCGCTTCTTTTTCAATATACGTGTCACTGCTGGGCATGTATGCTTCTGGTTGGTAGTAGTCGTAATAACTTACAAAATATTCCACCGCATTGTTGGGGAAGAAATCGCGAAATTCATTACATAGCTGTGCAGCCAAAGTTTTGTTGTGTGCAATTACCAAAGTTGGTTTTTGAATTCGCTCAATAACATTTGCCATGGTAAACGTTTTTCCCGAACCGGTAACCCCAAGCAAGGTTTGTTTTTTAAATCCTTTTTTAAATCCATCGGTGAGTTGGTCTATGGCCTTCGGCTGATCACCCGCTGGTTGGTATTTGGAGACGATTTTAAAATCCATAATCTGACTAAAATTACTGAAATCTATTTTTAAAGCATACTATCTCAGGTGCAAAAAATCAAGAATACTAAGGTAAATAGGTGGTTTAAAAATCGGTAAAACAAAACGCCCGCACCAGATTTACCACAGAATGGTTCTGTAAATGCGGGATCTAAAATTCACTAAAGTGTGAATGGTGGTTTACGCCAATCGGCCGGAGTTATATACCCCTCAAGCAAAACAGGAGTTGGATTATCATAGTCTGTTGCAGCCCAACTGTCTGGTGTAACCCAGAATACAAAAGGGCCACCAACTACTACTTCCTGATATACCAACTTTTGATCAGGAATTGGTTCATTAAATTGAGTGGGAGCAAAAATAACCCCCATCCTGGCAAACACTTGTCCAATTCTTTGATCATATACTCCCAAGCCTTTCAAAAAATCAAAGTCATGATTATCAAGTTCTGCGACCACTTGTGGAACAACAAGTCTAAGTGGTTCACCCTTAGGATATCTTTCGGTCTCATTTATCAGCCTTATAATTTTTGAAACATCTTCTTTTCCAACAATTACTCCATCATATTGCATCATCCATATACGCCTGTTGTGACAGGTATATATACAAATTAGTGGGTAGGGTTGATTCTTAATTTCATAAACCTGAAAAGACCTTTCTGTCTCTCTGTATTGATAATATGAATCCCTCTCAAATTTGATGGCCGCATAATTTTTCTGATCTGGACCAACTAAAGTTGTATCCCAACCAGGTAATCTCCAGCGAGATCTAGACCTCATCGTTGCCGTAGTTGCAATATTAGTTCCTGAAAGACACTGCCAAACTCTACTCAACATGGAATCTGCATGGAGCAATCCGGCCATTCCACAATACTCATCAGCCCGCTCCACAAAATGTTGCCATTGAGATATCTGATACATATCTAGGAAGTAGCGCTGCCGATCAAAATTGACCCCGGGCAAAAGTGAGAAAACTGAACCGCTGCTCTTAAATAAGCGTTCAGCCGCTGCAGTATTCCCCAAAAGCTTAGTTGCTTCTATAAGCAATTTGTAGCCTAAAAGATCGCTAGACAATATTGTTCTCATGATATTTCCTCCATCTTTTGAGAGAACCAAAATATACTATATTTAAAATCAAAAAGCAATATTTTAAATAAAAAGTTTGGAAATTGTAATTTTGAATTTGGTGCTTATTGAATGCGAACCCACCCCTACCCTGCGCAGATAAACATCTGTCTAGGCGGACCCGCCCCAGCGGGGATTCTGCTTGACGGACCTGTCTACCGGCAGGCAGGCTTGATGGACTTTATAGACTTGACGGACTAACTTAGTACTTTCTCACAATCATGCTCTGCGCAATGCCAATGGTAATCAAATTGATCAACATCGAAGAGCCACCATAGCTCACGAAAGGCACCGTAACCCCGGTCAAAGGAAGAATACCAATCTCTGCTCCGACGTTTATAAAAAACTGGCTAAATAATAAAATACAAATACCACCCACAGTTAAAACACTAAAATCATCTTGGCTGTTACGCATTATCAAAAGCAGACGCCACAAAATGATTCCAAACAAACTCAGAAAAACTACTACACCAACAAACCCCATTTCTTCCGCAATAACCGAAAACACAAAGTCAGTCTGTGCTTCGGGCAAAAAACGCAGCTGGCTCTGTGAACCCCTACCCACGCCTTTTCCAAACCACTGCCCCGAACCAACAGCAATTACCGATTGGATAACATTGTATCCACTACCAAGCACATCTGCTTTGGGGTTTAAAAAACTAGTGAAACGCGCTTTTTGCAAATCATTTAAATAAAACTTCCAGCCTAAAGTACCTACCAATAAAATGGCCGAAATCAAAATAATCAGGTACCGACGACGAATCCCAACCAGACACATCATTCCAAACCAAATAATTCCAAGAAGAATTGCCGAACCCAAATCAGGCTGCAGCATTACCAATAACATTAAAATCAAAACCACAATTCCGGTGCCGACAAAATAAAGTGGACGCTCAAACCTTCTACCAAATCGAGAAGTAATATAAGCAAGCATTAAAACAACCCCTAGTTTTGCCACTTCCACCGGCTGAAAAGAAGCACCACCCACAACGAACCATCCGCGGGTACCACGAATTGATCTACCAAAGATAAGTACGCTAACTAATAAAATTAGTGAGGCTACGTACCATATTTTAGCGGAGGAACGAAAAACCGTATGCTGCACCATGCTAATTACGAACACAAAAAACAAACCAATCCCCACCGCCATAAGCTGTTTGGTAAAATAAGCACCACCGGTATTGCGCGACAGATCAATACTATAAATTGCTTCCAGGCCCATAGCGATCAGCAAAAGAACGGCTACCATTAGTACCCAATCAAAACTCCTTGAAGAAAATTTCTTTAAATCCATCATACATTCAGCACAGCGCATTATCTGCTTGGTCGTATATAAACACCGGGATCGTAAATATTTATGAGCGGAAATATTTTTACTTCATTGGCCTGCAAAGTCGTCACAAAGCTACGCAAATCAATCGGCCTTTTTTCTAAAGATTTAAAATCCTGAACATTCAAAGGAAAAATTCCTACCAGACTTCCTTGCAAAAATAACCCGGCATAAAACTGAGGTGAGGAATACCCATAAGGAGAATTATTTACCAAGTTGAACTTGATGATATGCGCACTAGCGCCTTCAGTACTTTCAGTTCGCACAAACTCAAAATTCTCAACAGCAAAATTTAAATGATTGTTCTGCCATGCTAGCGGATCGCTGATGGCTTGATTGTTGATTCTTTGCCAAGAAACTTTATCAAAAACCAAAACCGGCGAACCAGGTGAATTTGTAGATTTCAAACCAAAATGACCTACCAATTTAGTTTCCCCAGGCAAAAAAGTAGCGCGATGGGTTTCAGTTTTTTCTCCATCAACCACAAAATAATAATCAAATGAGGCCAAAAAACGAGAATTACTATTTGAAACTTCGGCCACCAGATCGTAAATATTTACTCCTCCCGGCACTACATAAGCGCCCACAACCGCAAGCGGTACTGGTTGAGAGTTCGTATTGTTACCCGTAAAATTAACAAAATTACTTAGTTGTTTAAAAACGGATTGATCACTCTTTTTTCCAAAAACGAGATAATTCCCCAACCATAAAATACTAAACCCCCAGGTTAAAATACAAAAACAAATCAAAAACCACAAAACAAGCCTATACAAAAGCACTCTATTTTTGGTAAACCAAAGACTGTATTTTAGTTCGCTGCTCGTCAATTCACCGGTGGGGTCAACATACCTCTCAAATTTTTTCTTACGCATTTCTAGAGCATTTAAGCCGCTTTTTTCTTCGCTTTTTTTCTTACCAAAAAACATATAAAACCAGCTTACTAATTTGTTTAATGACCATATTATACCCCAAATTCGATCATTGACAAAATCGACTTAAAATGCTAGGATTGGATCCAAATTCATGAATGACAATCGCCTCAACTAGTTTGGGGAGGAAAGTCCGAACATCTCCTCATTTTATGAGGAAAGCGATAGTGGGTAACGCCCACCCTCTGCACTGCGAAGTGCTGAGCGGGAAAGTCCCGACACTTCGTCGGGATCCAGGCAATTATGTCAGGATGGCACAGAGACAATACTATCCCGAATTTACTTCGGGAGAAAGGTGAAAAGTGTGTGGAAATAGTGATGCCTGGCCGTAGCTTTGTGTCTCGAGACACGGCGAGGGCAGAAAAATCAAGATGTACCACACTCAATCCATTGCAAGATGGATTCGTGCTAAACCCTATCTGATGCAAGAGCAGTGCCGACCCAGTCGGTAAAAAGTTCGCTCGCACCGATTTTATACGTAAGTATAAAACCAGATAAATGATTGTCACCCTGATGTACTTCGGGGCTACAAAATTCGGCTTATATTCATGAAACATAAAATCTCTCTGTAAAAGGAGAGATTTTATGTTTCATTCGTTGACGCAGAGCGGTCTTTAAACTACAATACTACTACTAAAAAGGTAGCAATCTTATGAAAAAATTCGAACTTACTTTTGCTTTCATTCAGCTCCCCATCGACTATGTAATGTTGGTATTGGCCGGGTTTACCGCTTTCTCACTACGTTTTACCCCAACCATCACTTCGCTCCGACCAATACTTTTTAATCTTTCTTGGAATCGTTATTGGCCAACAGTTTTGCTGGTTGCACTTGGCTGGGTTATTCTTTTTGTTTTTGCTGGCCTCTACCACACCAACCCCAACCGCAAACTATCCAAAGATATTGCCCGAGTTTTATTGGCTTCTTCCACTGGTTTTGCCGCGATTACTATCTATGTTTTTTTTAGCTTACAAAAATTCGACTCGCGGTTTTTAGTACTTACGAGCTATATTTTGGCAATTCTCTTTGTGATCACTGGACGTTTATTGACTAGAGGTTTAAAAGCCATTCTCTACCGCTCTGGTATTGGCTTGCGCCGTACCGTAATTATTGGTCAAAAACCAGTTTCTTCCACTTTCGAACAAACTTTCAAAAAGGAACCACGCTTTGGATACAAATTCGTAGCCCACTATCCAAATTATTCTTCCAAAATTCAACCAGAAATACTAAAACAAAAACCCGATGAAATAATTTTTACAGACACGGCTGCCAATGAAGAAATGATTATTGAGATGATAGATTTTGCCTCAGAACACGGCATAACATTTAAATACCACGCCAATCTTTTTGCCACGCTTTCGGCCAACATGACCGTTGCCACCATCGCCGGCATTCCGATTATTGAGATTCACCACACGAGGCTCACTGGTTGGGGGAAAATTTTAAAAAGAATTGCTGATATTGTTGGTAGTATTTTTTTCTTAATCTTACTTTCACCATTTTTTTTGATTACTTCCCTCATTATTTTGATCGAAACCGGCCGACCTATTATTTATAAAAATGAACGCGTTGGTCAATATGGAAAAAATTTTTTAACCCTCAAGTTTCGGTCAATGTATCAAAAAGATTCTACCGGAGAACAATTTGGCGCTTCTGGAAAAACAGCTCTGCTTAAAGAAAAAGAATTAATAAAAAATAAAAGTATTAAAAGTGGTCCGATCTATAAGATAAAAAACGATCCACGTGTTACATCGTTTGGAAAATTCATTCGCCGTTGGAGTTTTGACGAGCTACCTCAATTTATAAATGTGCTCAAAGGCGAAATGAGTTTGGTTGGTCCGCGGCCCCATCAACCACGCGAAGTAGAACTTTACGCAAAACATAATAAAGTTGTTTTAGCTATCAAACCCGGCATTACTGGCCTGGCTCAGATTTCTGGTCGAAGCAATTTACTCTTTGAAGAAGAGATGAGTTTGGATATTTTCTACATCGAAAAATGGAGTTTGTTTCTAGATGCAATTATCTTACTAAAAACGCCTTTTATTGTTTTAAAAAAAGATGGTTCAATTGTATGAAGATTGCCCTTATCCACGATTATCTTGCTCAAGACGGAGGGGCAGAGCGAGTATTAAAAGCATTCCACGAGCTTTGGCCAGAAGCGCCAATTTTTGTATTATTTCATGATCGAAAAAAACTGACGGATTTTAACAATGCCTCCATTCAGCAATCCTGGATTTCCAAAATGCCTTTTGTTTCGTCACATTTTCAATGGTACCTGCCTTGGATGCCCCAAGCTACCGAACAATATAATTTAAAAAATTTCGATGTGGTAGTTTCTTCTTCGAGCGCTTTTGCCAAGGGCGTTATTGTTCAACCGGGAACATTGCACATTTCTTATTGCCATACGCCAGCCCGCTATTTATGGACCGATCCGCAAGAGTACGTGGAAGAATTGCATTACAACCGCGTGGTTAAATCAGTTCTGCCAAGAATCATTCACCGCTTACGTTTATGGGACAAAATCAGTGCAGACCGGGTAGATTTTTTTATTGCTAATTCCAAAACAGTTGAGCAAAGAATCAGAAAATATTACCGACGTGAAAGCTCGGTAATTTTTCCACCAGTAGACACGGGCTCTTTTGCTGTTTCACCACATGTGGAAAATTACTTTGTGGCGGGAGGTCGGTTGGTTCCGTACAAAAAATTAGATATTGTTGTTCAAGCATTTAATAGACTAAAATTACCCCTAAAAATTTTTGGAACAGGACCAGAACTGCGCAAACTCCAAAAAATGTCTAAAGACAATATTGAATTTTTGGGAAGAGTAACCGAAGAAGAAAAAAAGGTCTTACTTCAAAAAGCTCAAGCATTTATTCACCCACAACTTGAGGATGCGGGTGTAACCCCTCTCGAGTCGTTAGCAAGCGGCCGCCCGGTAATTGCCTACGCTCAAGGCGGTGCAATGGAAACAATCACCGACGGATTAACTGGATTATTTTTTAAAAAACAATCTTGGGAATCTTTGCTTCACACCCTACTTAGTTTTAAAGAAAAACAATGGGACAGCAATGTAATTCGAGAAAATTCTATAAAATACAGCACTGATAATTTTAAAAAATCGATTAAAGAATTTGTTGAACACCGTTACGAAGAAAATAAAAAAAATCATTTTCAACCCCAACTTTTGACTCATTAAAACTGGCTGAAATCATATATGCATATTGCGATTGATGTACGCCCCCTCATCTCCCCTTTTAAAACAGGCGTCGGCGAATACGGTAGCGAGTTATTAAAAGCAATTCTTGCTTTGGACACAAAAAATAACTACTACTTATTTAGTAATTCATTTAAAGAAATAAATCTAGAATCTCTCAATATTATCAACCAAAACGTTAAGATTGTTTCCACCCATTGGCCAAATAAATTGTTTAACGGACTAGTCGCAACGACGAATCGCCCCGAGATTGATAAAATAATTAACAAAAACTTCAACATTAAATTAGACCGCTTCTTTTCCCCGAACTTAAATTTCACCACTATTTCCAAGAATACAAAATTCGCTCTTACCGTTCATGATTTGTCGTTTGAAATATATCCCCATTTTTTTTCGGCAAAACAAAGACTGTGGCATCAATTAATAAAACCCAAAATACAGTGTGAGAGAGCGGATGTAATATGTACTCCTTCAGAAAATACGAAACGTGATCTGATTAATGTTTTTAATATTGATTCTAAAAAAATTAGAACCATTTACCCTGGACTTGCCCAAATTTTTACTGATAGAAAATTAGCAACAGCGGAAAATGAAGTAAAGAAAAAATATCAACTACCAGATAATTTTATTCTTTTTCTCGGCACCAGCGAGCCCAGAAAGAACTTGCTAGGAATACTAAAAGCATTTGAACTGTTGCCACAAAACCTAGATACACACCTCGTGATTGCAGGCTCCCCTGGGTGGAAACAACGCAACATTCAACACCAGCTCGCTAATTCCAAATTCAGAAATAGAATAAAAATTCTAGATTATATTACGAATGAAGACAAACCTGCTTTGTACACTTTGGCCAAACTGTTTGTTTACCCTAGTTTTTATGAAGGTTTTGGATTCCCCGTTCTCGAGGCCATGGCCTCGGGCACACCTGTTGTTACCTCCAACCGCTCATCATTACCAGAAATTACCGGTTTAAATGCTTACTTAATAAATCCCCATAAAATCAATGAGCTTGCTCTGGGAATGCAAACTTTACTTACTGATGAAGATACCAGAAACAGTTTAATTAAGAACGGTTTGGAAATTGCGCAAAAATTCAGCTGGGAAAAAGCTGCTCAAGAATGGTTAGAAACAATGCAAATCGAGTACAAATAATAACTTCCGATACTTTGAATACTAATTCTATTCATGTTACTATTCCCGTAATACTTTTTATTTGTTATGAGAATTGGAATTGACGCCCGAATGTACGGCCCCGAGCAAGGTGGTCTTGGTCGCTACATCGAACAACTTATTATCGAACTTCAAAACAGTAATAAAACTGATGATTTTTTTGTTTTTCTACGCCAAAATAACTGGGATAAATTTACCCCGACTTCACATAATTTTCACAAAATTCTGGCCGATGTTCCTTGGTATGGTTGGAAAGAACAATTACTATTACCAAAAATCTTTCGCCAGGCCAAACTTGATATAATGCATTTTCCTCATTGGAACATACCCTTTTTTTATAGAAAACCATTTGTGGTGACAATTCATGATTTACTGCTTTTAAAATTCCCCACCAAAAAAGCCAGCACCCTTAATATTTTTTCTTATTGGTTCAAAAATCTGTGCTACAAAATAGTTTTAAAACATGCAGTAAAAGATGCCAAACAGATTCTGACAGTAAGTAAATTTTCCAAATCAGATATCCAAAATATTTTTAAAATTGCAGACGATAAAATCACGGTCACCTATCTAGCCCCGTCTGTTCCCAAAACCAACTCAGAAATCTCAACGGATGACGTACTAAAAAAATACCATTTAAAAAAACCTTTTGTAATGTATGTTGGCGTTGCTTATCCGCACAAAAATTTAAGTGGCCTTGTTGATGCCTGGAAAATATTTAACGAGAAAAATAGTCTTTTTAATTTAGTACTCGTTGGAAAGAAGAATTTTTTTTACGAAAAAATTCTACAAAAAATTAATCAGGATAAAATTAAAAATATCGTGTATACGGATTTTGTTCCTGATGAAGAATTAAGTGTGTTGTACCAAAACTGCTCCGCATATGTGATGCCGAGCTTTTACGAAGGCTCGGCGCTACCATCGCTGGAGGCCTTGTTTCACAAAATTCCGGTTATTTCATCGAATGCGAGTTGTTTACCAGAAATACTCAAAGATGCGGCGTGCTATTTTGACCCCAAAAACCCACATGAAATTGCACTAACCATCGAAAAAGTTCTTCATGATACTGAACTTCAAAAAAAGTTGGTTCAAAATGGACAAAAAGTTTATACCGAGCATACCTGGGCCGAAGTAGCAGTCAAAACCTTTGAGATTTACAAAAAAAACAGTGGATAACACCTTGAAATCCATACCAATATCAATGAAAATGGTGTATAATATAATGAAGCACTAAATGAATTGACGCTCATCAAACCATATCATTGTTACTATGGCAAAAAAATCCAACAATTTAAACCGCCCCCAGCTTCGCCGTTGTTCAGGTTGCCAAAAAATGGGTCACAATCTCTCCCGCTGCTCAGAGTTGAAAAAAGAGCTCTTCCCCGCAATCACCTCCTCGGTCGTTCAGAAAAAAACCACCCCCTCCGAACAACCCATCAACCAGCCGATCAAAAAAACTCCTTTACCGGTTAATTTTTTTGTTCACCATGTCAATGTAACCCCCCCACAATCACGCCATATTGTTGATCTTAAAACACCTTCTCACTCTGTTTGGGATAAAATCCAATCAATTTCAGCAGAACAAGAACCAACATATTTTCAAAGCTATCACACCAAAAATACTTCTAGTGATAATTTTGAAGCAACTAACGAAAATTACAATAAACAACAAAGATCCCCAGAAAATCGCAAACCAATCAATTTTAACCTCAAAAGAACATCGGAATCGCCTTCTTTTTCTCAAAAATTTGCTTCATCTTTTCAGACCTTAAAAGAAAAAACTAACTCTAAATTTAGAGCCACACAAAAGGCTGCTAAAGAATTAGGGAGTCAACCAATCAAACAGTTCAACAAAACTTTTGACTCCATCAAAAATAAAAACTTTTTTCAAATTTTCTCACTACGCCAAGCTGCTCCGGTATTTGCGGTTTTATTGATTTTATTAATCGCCCCCGGACCAGCTAAAAGCTACTACTTAAGTCTAAAATCAACAACTGATAGCGTTGCCCTTGATGGAACAAAAGGTTTTACCGCTCTCCAGGATTCTACCGCCGCTCTCCTCGCAGCGAACCTTCCTTCAGCAGAACTGTCTACCACCGAAGCACTACGGAATTTTAATTCCGCGCTAAATACTTTGGAAGAAAAACATCGTTTACTCCAAAAAATTATTTCTATAATTCCGGTTTTGCATGATGAAGTAAAAAGCCGACAAAACTTAATCCTCGCTGGACAAAAAATAACTTTAGGAAACACCTATTTACTAAAAGGTATCGAGGAAAGCCAGAGTAATCCGAACGAGACTTTAACGAAACGATTAGATATCATTATCACCCATCTTTCAGCTGCTTTACCCAACTACGAACAAGCAACCACTTATTTGGATACCGTTTCACCCGATGATTTACCAGTAGAATACCAAGCTTCTTTCAAAGAATTCAAAAAACTTTTTACCACAGCCATTGCTGATTTTAAACAAATAGATAAACTTGGCGAGTCTTTCCAAGACATTTTCGGAGCGCAAGGCTCACGTCGTTACCTATTGGTTTTCCAAAACACCGATGAACTAAGACCAACTGGTGGCTTCATGGGCAGTTTTGCGGAAATTGATTTAAAAGATGGAAAAGTTGAAAAAATAAATATTCCCGCTGGAGGGACCTATGATTTACAAGGTCAGCTCGAAGAATACGTCGAACCTCCAACACCATTCTTTATTGCCAACAAACGTTGGGAGTTTCAAGACGCCAACTGGTTTCCAGATTTTAAAACGAGCGCAGAAAAAATTTTGTGGTTCTACCGGCATTCCGAAAGAGGAAGTGCTGACGGTGTGATCGCTATAAATAGCAGCGTCTTGAAAAGACTACTTGCATTGATGGGTCCGATTACTGATGAAAAAAGAAATATAAAACTTACATCTGAAACCGCATTGGCCGATATTCAAGCTGTGGTTGAAGAAGGTCCCGAAAAAAAGGATAACAAGCCAAAACAAATCATCTCGGACTTAGCTCCACAATTCTTAGATTATTTTAAAAATATTAAACCAGATCAAATCTTACCCCTACTTTCAAGCTTCAAAGAAGCATTGGACCAAAAAGAGATACAGGTTTATTTTGCCGATTCACAAATTGAGAAACAAATTCAGCCATTTGGTTGGACAGGCGACATCATTAATATTCCACCCAACGAAGACTACTTAATGGTCGTTAATACGAACATTCGAGGACAAAAATCTGATGCAAGAATAAAACAAAAAATTTCGCATCAAGCAGTAGTCCAAGATGACGGTTCAATTATCGACACTGTGACTATTTCTCGCGAACATACCGGTCAAATCTCAGAGAAATTTTATGGCCAACCAAATATTAACTACATGCGGGTTTATACTCCAAAAGGAAGTGAGCTCTTATCTGCTACCGGCTTTAAGTGGCCAGATGAAAAGAGCTTCCGCGCCCCTGATTCTTGGACAAAAAAGGACGAAACGCTTGCTTTGGTCGAAACTGAAGTTGCAACCGATCCTATTTCTGGCACTAAAATAGTTAATGAATTTGATAAAACCTCTTTTGGCAACTGGGTGATTACCGAACCAGGCGAAACAAACGTCGTACAATTTTCTTATCGAATCCCTTATAAAATTTCGATTTCACAAAACGCTGAAGGTTGGAAAAAATTAATTTCTTCTGCTCCAACTATTTCTCCTTACCATCTAACCGTCCAGAGACAATCTGGCTCAGAAAGCACTTTTGATAGCCAAATTATTTTCCCCGCCGGTTGGTCACCAATCTCAAGCGATGGTTCGGGTATTGAAATAGCTGCAAACGGTGCCGCGATCACTGAGGCTAACCTCACAAACGATTCAAGATGGAGTATTGCTATGAAAAAAACTGATAAATAATTCGAATTAAACTTATGTCTGAGAATAACTCGGCTTCTAATCCAAAAAAGAAAGTTTCACCTTTCAAGAAAAAATCTCCTCCAAAAAGCCTAAGCAATGATTACATTGACGAACGTTTGCGCTCTATCTATAAAGGTGAAGATGGTAAAATTCCCAATATGAAAAAAATCGAGATCAAAAAGAGCTCTTTCCTTTTGAGAGGTTTGTTAGTTTTTCTTTTACTTGGAACAGCCCTTTCTATGGTAGCCTGGGTTAAATTTTTAAACACACCCCACACCAAAGATTCTGCTGATACTTACTTAAGCCTTAAACTTTCAGGTCCTGATTCAATCGCGTTTGGCACTACCAGCACCTATGTAATCTCGTATAAAAATCTAAAAAAATACAACCTCAATAATTCCCAAATCGATGTTCGATATCCTGCTGGATTTATTTTTTCTTCCAGCTCGATTCCTAGCAAAAATACTTCACACACACAATTCAGCCTCGGAACCATTAGACCTTCGCAAGAAGGAGATATTACAATATCTGGCTTATTGTACGGAGAAACAAACGAAGAAAAAAACTTTCGTATCACAACCAATTTTCAGTCTGAAGATAGTAGTGCCACTCTTACAAAAACTATTACGCTAAAAAGCCAAATAACTGAATCTCCCTTCAACATAACTCTTACCACTAAAAAACCAACTGATTCCACACAGATAAGCCAAGTAAACGTAAGTGTTAGTAAGAAAATCTCCACGCCATTCCCTTATAAAATGGAACTCACAATGAACGTACCAGCTAATTTTTTGGCCGCTTCTGCTACTCCACAGTTTAGCCGCGGAAATACCTGGACAATCAATCCGGAGATGTTTAAAAACTCCAACACGCTTAACTTTAGCTTCCAAGGAAACTTCAAGGAAAATTCTGCCACTTCTCTTGCCTTCCAAGCTAGCTTAAATTTAATACCAAACTCGCAAGCGCAAAAAATTCTGATCGCCAAAGCAAATCTTGGTTCAAAGGTTAACGAACAAGTTATAACCCAAAATAATTCCGATCAAAATATCACGCTTAGAATAAACGGTTCTGAAAACAATATAGACAGTTCTCCGGGGGATTTACTTTCGGTTGAGATTCCCTTGAATAATACATCCCAAGAATCCTGGACTGATAGCCAAGTTAAAATCTCATTCGAAGCCCCCTCTTACAATAAACAAAGCATCTTTAATTGGAACCAAATCAAAGACGATGCTGACGGCGACCTTAAGGGCGAACAGGTATCAGATTCCATTCGCAAAGCAACTCTTGGTTGGAACTCTAAAAATATCCCTTATCTTAAAAAAGTAGATCCGGGTTCAAAAAATATGATAACGTTTTCTGTACCTTTAAAAACAAAAGAGTTGTTTGATTTTACAAAAATTAGTAGCCCAACAATCAAAGCTACTGCCACCGTATCTTACAAAAGCAGTACTGGTGAACAAAAAAATATTACCTCTGGATCGGTAAACATACATCTCGGCTCAGATATTTCTTTTGAAGCCCGTGGTGCAAAATCAAATAGTGACAATGGCGGAGATTATCAAATCAGCTGGATCTTGAACAAAAACGACCATCCTTTAAAGAACATTGTGATCAACTCTACGTTGCCCAAAGAACTCACTTGGGTTCCCCCTGCCTCTATTCCAGCAGGCAGCGTTAACTACGATGAAACAAGTCGTCAAATCACTTGGACGATCAAAGAAATGCCAGAGAGCTTAGATGTTTTGGCATTACAATTTTCCTTAAATCTTAATTCTGCTTCCACTCCAGATACACTTCTTTCTGAAACGAAAATAACCGCTAATGATACGGTTACTGGTAAACAAATCTCTCAAACGAATAAATCTATCGCCTTCATTCGTTAGTTTTTTTAGTTAAAAAATCTTTAATCAATTTTTCAATTTTATTTTTTTCTTCGACCCCACACCACTCTATCCGCTTATCTCTTCGAAACCAGGTGAGTTGTCGACGTGCATAATGTCTTGTGTCTCTTTTAACCAACTCAATTGCTTTTTCTAAATCCATCTCATTGTTAAGGTAAGCACCAATTTGGCGATAACCAATTCCATTCATGCTTGGCAAAATAAAGGAGTATTTTTGTTTTACCAAACCTGCAACTTCCTCTACCAAACCAGCAGAGATCTGTTCATCGACTCTTTTATCAATGCGCTCATACAGTTTTTCTCTCTCAACACTCAACCCAATTTGCAAAGCATTAAATAGTGGTGGATTTTTTTGTTTTTGTTCCACAAATGAACCACCTGTCAGAATATTTACTTCGAGCGCACGAATTACTCGCCTACTATTATTCAGATCAATTACCTTTGCAGATTCTGGGTCAAGTTTTTTTAGCAAAACTACCAGCTGATCCAAACTCTTGTCTTCCAAACCATTACGCAATTTTTTATGTGGTGCAACGTTCGGAAAAATTAAATTATCGACGATGCTCCAAATATATAGTCCGGTTCCTCCAACAATAAAAGGTACCTTTCCGCGCTTCAAAATATCATCGATACGCTCTAAGGCGAGCTGTTTGAAATTGGACAAACTAAAAATTTCTCCCGGATCTACAATATCTATAAGATAATGGGGAACATCTTCGACCATATAGGCCGCTGTTTCACAAAAAATTTCCCATTTTCCAACAGGCTTAGCAGTGCCAATGTCCATTTTTTTATAAACCTGCCGGGAGTCAGCGGAGATAATTTCACCGTTATATTTTTTAGCTAACTCAATAGCTAACTTGGTTTTACCAGATGCTGTAGCGCCCAAAATTACGATGATGGAAGGCAATTTTTTACTCATTCGAAGAGATTAATTGCAAATTCTTTTGAAGAATTTCTTGCTGAATTTTTTGGATAAAGCTTTCCTTGGTCATGCGTAACTGTTCTTCTTGCCCGCGCACTCTTATCATCCACTCACCACCAGCGAGTTCTTTTTCACCAACTACTACAATATAGGGTGCTTTTTGGGCAGCAGCTCTCCGCACTTTGTTTCCAACGGTTTCATCACTTTCATCAAGCTCTACTCGTAAATTTTGCTCCTCTAGTTCAGCCAGGATTTTCTTACCGCCTTCCGCAAATTTTTGCGACACTAAAATAAGTTGAATTTGAACTGGTGAAAGCCAGGTTGGAAATGTACCGGCAAAATGTTCGATGGCAATGGATAAAAACCGGTCAATGGAACCCATGATGGCTGCATGGATCATTACAATGCGTTCTTTTTCCCCTTTTTCGTTGGTACAGGTCAAATCAAATCTCTCCGGTTGTACCATGTCCAGTTGGATGGTAGCCACTTGCCACTCGCGCCCAATAGAATCCGCTGCCATGAAATCTAGTTTTGGTCCATAAAAAGCTGCCTCACCAACCCCTTCAAAAGAGTCTGCTTTTTTCTCGGCCACTATTTCTCTGAGCATGCTTTCTGCCATGTGCCACTGCTCAATACCACCCAGATATTTTTCTGGGTTTGCAGGATCGTGTAGCGAAAGCCTCACTCGTAAGTTAAAACCAAAAGCAGAATAAAACTCATGTACGATATCCCACACGTTTAAAAATTCTTTTTTAACCTGTTCCATGCGACAAAAAACATGCGCGTCGTCTTGGCTAAATCCTCGGACACGAGATAATCCAGCCAACTCACCGGTCTGTTCGTCGCGATAGCAGGCAGTAGTATTTGCATAGCGTTGGGGCAACTCACGATAGCTCCAGGCTTTACGGGCATAAATTTGGGTATGGTGCGGGCAGTTCATTGGTTTCATCATGAACTCGGTATCAGATTCAACACTGGTCACACTAAAACGTTCGGGATATTTGTCGTAGTGCCCTGAGGTTTTATAGAGG
>DALYEE010000006.1:0-5918 GCA_031972655.1 Candidatus Magasanikiibacteriota bacterium | reverse complement strand
TATTTGAGTGTGGTGCGGGCAATTCATTGGCTTTAGAGCAAACTCATGCCCTTCACGAGTGGTGATTTTGAATAAATCATCTTTATATTTTTCCCAATGACCACTGGTTTCGTATAAATCTTTTTTGGTAATATGTGGTATTTCAACTTTAACATACCCACGCTTTTTTCTTAGACTCCAAACAAATTCATCTAGGGTATTTCGTAAAACCGTTCCTTTCGGGGTCCACAGAGGGAGTCCTGTTCCCACCAATGGTGAAAAGGTAAACAAATCTAATTCTGGTCCTAATTTTTTATGGTCTCGTTTTTTTGCTTCTTCTATTCTAGTTAAATAATTATCCAATTCTTCTTTGGTGGAAAAAAGCAAACCGTATATACGAGTCAACATCTGATTTTTCTCATCGCCCTTCCAATAAGCTCCCGCAACACGCTCTAATTTTAAACCTTCCACTGGAATTTCATTGGTATTTTTCACATGGCCACCACGACACAAATCTTGAAACGGACCAGAGGTATACATGGTCAATTTTTTACCCTCTTCTGCAAATTCTTCAATTAATTCGAGCTTAAAGGGTTGGTCTTTTTCTTGTTCCATCGCCTGTTCTTTGTTTACTTCAGAACCGACAAAAGCATGATTGCCTTTAATTATCTTTACCATTGTTTGTTGAATTTTAGACAAATCTTCTTCAGAAACACGGACATTTTCCGCAAACTGAAAATCATAATAAAACCCGTTGTCGATAGTTGGACCAATACCCAGCTTGGTGCCCGGATATAGTTCTTGAATCGCCGCGGCCAACATGTGGGCAGCAGAATGACGAATTGAATCTAGGTTGTTTTCTGTCATAAAAAATATCTATTTATATAAAAAAACCGACATACCCCCAAAGGGGCATATCGGGGTCCTAAATTTCTTTAAGACGGTTCCACCCGAAGTTTAACTTTTGCAAAATATTGTTCTGAACGAGGGTGGTACCATACCCTGATTTACCTCTGGGCTGGGCTGTTCCTCGTTTGGCAAAGCCTACACTATATATACCGCAACCGACCTAAATATGTCAATTTTGATGCAAAAGTCTCACTACTGAATATTTTTAACCAATACCTTAATTTTATCCGCAGACTGGGGGGCTGATTTCATCCAACCTGGTGAAAAACGCACCTCAACGCCAGCCACATGATCCAGGCTTAAGACCGCACCTTCAATTTCTTTTTTGTTCATTCCTAAGAAATTTTGTGGTGCTAATTTTTCTAAACTAGCATCAACAGTCACAACCATGGATTGGGTCACACCAAGAACTGCTGTTCCAGCATTTAAATCATACGAAGAAATTACAACTTGTGGTTCACTCTTAGCAGATATGACTTTATCGGCTGAGATGTCTAATTGTGAATTTAATTCCTGATTTACTGCATGTGACAAATCATCAGCTTGATACTTAATCAAAACTAAAGTACTTGTACCACTCAATACAAAACCGGCAGCTTCCTTACCTAACCCTTCGCTGGATTCCAATTTTTGATCAGCTACCGTAACCAAAACTTTCTGACCCGCAAACTTTTCACTATTTTTTTCTAGAAATTCATTAACTACATCTTCTTTATATTGCGCTTTAGCTTTCAAAACATCGTCTTGGCTTATTACACCCACCTGACTACTGCCGCCTTGCATCGGCTTGGTGCTTACGGCATACACAGCTTTCTGCTTATCCACCGGTAGACCTGGAAGGGTGAAATCAGCTGCGGCCATATCGCTAGCCTTACCAGGTTTATCCGCATAAACTTCTGCTACTACCTGAGAATCAACAGGAATAGAAGTGCGATTTTTTAAACGAAACAAAATTCCATCCGCAGTAATGAATCTAGTTTTTGGAATAAGGGTAATGGCTGCTCCGCTTTTGTTGTAGATAGTCAATTCACCTACCGCTGTACCCTCCACAGTTTTTGTTCCTTCAGGGGAATATTTTTTGGAAAAATAAAATACAGTTGAAGTTACAGAACCAGGCAAAACACCTTCGGTAGCTGTTTTTGAACCTACCGTAAGATTGACTTGTGTATTTTTGGTATCTTCTTTGGCAATTACGGTAATCGTTGCGCGCTTTGAGACCATAAAAACCACCAACACCAATAAAGCAACTGTTATGATTAAGAAAAATGCCGTAATAATTTGGTAAATTCTTACCGGAGAATTTGGCATTGAGCTCCCTAGACGTCGAGTCATCATAATAAAATGAAAAAAGTTTTTAAAAAAATATTATAGCACAAAATACGTTTTTCCTAAATACGTATCGATGTGTTTATTCACCTATTGCCATCTGTCATCCTGAGAAGCGTCGCAGCGACGAAGGATCCCTCGAACACTCACGAATTTCGAGGGATCCTTCGCTGCGTGCGAACTCCGCTCAGGATGACAAGTCGTGAGCAAACATCTCAATAAATTTTACTCAATAACTCTAAACACTTCCTCTACAGAAGTAATTTTATCAAGGGCTTTGAGCAAACCATCCTGAACCATCGTTACCATTCCACCCTTGGTAGCAATATCTTGAATAACATACTCAGAAACACTACTGCCCAAAATCACTGCTTCAATTTCTTTATTCATGATAAAAATTTCATAAATTCCAATTCTTCCTTTATACCCTAAACCACTACAAGTTTCACAGCCTTTTCCTTTATAAAATTGCAATTTATTAAAATCCACATTTTTCTTCTCATCCTCCGGTAAAGTTTCCAAAATCGATCGTACGCGTTCTTGATTTTCTTGAGACAAAACAGTTTCTTCCCGACAATTTTCACAAATACGCCTAACTAAACGCTGACCAATTACCGAATTTAGTGATGGTGCTAATAAAAATGGCTTTACGCCCATAGATAGAAAACGTGGAATCACGCCGGAGGCGCTGTTGGTATGGATGGTCGAAAGCATCAAGTGGCCAGTCAAAGCCATTTGAATCGCAATTTCCGCCGTTTCCAGATCGCGGATTTCACCCACCATACAAATATCCGGATCTTGGCGCAAAATACTGCGCAAACCCTTGGAAAAAGTATAATCATGATATGGGTCAACCTGGCTCTGGTTAATTCCATCCATCTTTATTTCAATTGGATCTTCAAGTGTGATTATTTTTACTCCAGGCTTATTGAGCGTACGCAAAATCGCGTACATGGAAGTAGTTTTTCCCGAGCCGGTCGGGCCGGTGGTTATAATCATGCCATTGGGCCGCTCTACTTCTTTTTTCAATTTCAAAAATGTTGCGCCACGTAAACCAAGTTGGTCAAACGTAACCCCAACTGTACCGCTGTGCAAAATACGCATTACCACACTCTCGCCCCAGGCGGTTGGCAAAGTTGAGACACGTACATCGAGCGATCCAGAAGCCAAACGCAAAGTCACCCGACCGTCTTGAGGTCGATCCGTGACATTTATTTTTAATGCTGCCAATAATTTGATGCGCGAAATAAACTGCTTCCAATGATCTTTGGGAAACTCCGCCACATCATGCAGAACTCCGTCGATACGATAGCGCACTACCACACCATTTTCTTCCGCTTCCACATGGATATCTGAAGAATTTACTTTTAAGGCTGAAGCTACCAAAAGCGATAAAACATCGGTGGTTGAAACTTTTTTAAACTTTTCTTGTAAGCTACTCAAGCTACTAATACCTACCCCAAATTTTTCCAACTCTTCGTCAGTAATATTTATCTCTTTATTTACCGGTTTGATAATCGGTAAATTGGCATACAACTTAAAAACTCTTTCTAAACTATGTTCAGAAATAATATAAACTTCAACTTTGTTTTCTCCATCTTCTTCTAGCTGACTCACTATCTGACTAACTTGATCATTCATCTCAAGGGCTCCGAGCCGCACCTGCTTATCTTCATTAAAAAAACAAACTACTTTGTTTTTTCTGGCCTCCTCTTCGGGGAGCATTTTTAATGCTTCAGGTGTAACGGGAAACAAAAGCAAATCAATATACTGAAGACCCAATCTTTGAGCATCCTCAGCTGCTTTTATTTCTTTTTCATGAAGGGAGATCTCACTCATTTTCTGAGTAAACTTAGCTTGCGGGCTATAATAATCATCTTTAGAGCTATCATCCACCACATTTGGTTTCGAAGTCTTTGCCGCACTCGGTACACGCTTTTTTTTCGGCATGAGGTCGCCTATCGAAGGAAAATTGGAAGTCATAACATTAAAACATCATTACAATAAACATCTGATCAAGTCTATTTTTACGCCCGTCGTACCGCTCGTTTAGCGTAATGAGCTATTCGGCTCGGCACACCCTTTAGATGCATTTTCATAAATAAATACATCCAAGCACTCGTGGTAAAGGCATTAAAAATTCCTCCAAATAATGCAATTAAAATTAGTAACAATCCTACGGCTAAAAACAAACCAATAACCAACAAAATACTATACCCCGTAAACCCGCCGATAATCCAAATAAAAGCCGATGGTATGAGCACCAAAATAGAACTGCCGGCAATGGCCAAAAATAAGAGAATGTTCGATAAAAGTAAAATAGTACTTAATTCTAATGAAACCAAAACATGCTCGGAAAACATTTGTATTCCACTGCGCAAGGCTTCACCTAAGGTATATTCTTTTTCTACCACATACCCAGCGGCATAAATAGAGATTGAAGAAACGGCCAAAGCGCAAAAAACCAACACCGCCATTACCACAATAGTTGCTGGTACCACAAATTGCGCGCTAACAAATGTTGAGTTTAAAAATAACGTTAAACAAAACAATAAAATTGCCAGACAAAATTTTTGCAAAATATTTATTGCTAATAAATTCCAAAAATGCTTTACGGCCTGCTTCCAAATAGACCTGAGACTTGGCTTGGTACGGTTTTTAAACCAACGGCAAGATGCTGCAATGAGCGAACCTTGTGCACAAACAGCAGCAACTACTATTAACGAAACAAAAGCTAGGGCAATGATTGCGAGCCAGATCGTGCCGACTAGCTGAATGCCATGTGGAAACTGCAAATTTTTCCAAAAAAGTGGTGAATACCAAACTTCCTCAAGAGAACTGGAATTAAAAATCACCATCACTTGTCCAATAAAATCATTCAAACCAAACTGGCTAAAAATCGCTGCTGCCATGCTGATCATCCATAATATTTTGTGTTCCCAAACAAAGTGCCATGACTTCACCAAGGCTTCACGATATGTTGGATCAAGTTGTTTCATAATACAAAATTGATAAAGTGAAAGACATTAAATTCATTATACACTATTTTTATTTTTAGTTGTAGAGCTTTCTGTATACTACACATTTTTTGTAAAAAAATTTTCGTTTTAAAAACACAAAAGCGGAGCCGCGCGAGACACACTGTTGTGTATCGCGGGACTCCGCTGAAAAAATTGAACCACAGCACAGAGCCAGGTAGGACTACCCGAGAATCGAGACCCCACTGGAGTGGCGCTCGTCCGCACGCAGCGCTCGGCAGCCGAAGCCCGCGCGGCAGCCGTCGACATCGAAGGTGGGCACGCACTCGTGGAGCATGTGCGTGAGAGCCGCGTCGATAGGCATAGTGCCTGGATACCAGCTGAGGGCCGCCATATCGAGAGAAGGTGTCTCGCCGCCGCGCCCGACGATATCGGGATAGGCCGCGGCGACGACCGGGATTTCCACTCCTGATAAAATCAGGGGCTCCGGCAGGTGCCGGATCATCTCGCGGGCGGCAGCGATACTGAATCCGTGGAAGCAGGGAAAGTGGACCCCGACCACGGATTCCTGATTCATCGCCTCAATCAGCCGCTCCTGGCGGGTGTCGGACGAGACCAGCACCCGCCTGGACAACTTGTGGCAGAGCGCATTGTAGAACTCCCGCTTAGGGAACTTCCGCCGGTAGGACTGCTCGACGGCAAGCAGGATCACCTCGTCGAGCAGCA
>DALYEE010000005.1:23073-23552 GCA_031972655.1 Candidatus Magasanikiibacteriota bacterium | reverse complement strand
AATCATAAATTCTATCAACCATTTGCGCACCATAGTGCCGATTTCTAAATCATCAGCAGTACCAAGTTGCGCTTTAGGATCCATACCATATTTTTCGTATGTGCCAAGAGTCTTTTGGCCTACACGACGAATCCAAGCTTCATCTTTTGGATAATGGTTGTCGATTTGGTCATGCGTTGGCTGGAACATTTCCAAAGCCACAATCTTCAAATCGCGCTGTTCAAAACGGCGGATTATTTCTCCGATCAAACCTTTTTTAACTCCATCTGGCTTGATCATCACGTACGTGCGTTCTTTTTTGAAATTCATACAAAATTTCTTAAATAAATATTAGTTTTCTGGAGTATAGATAACCATATTTTGGCAAATAAGTCAATAAAAAACCACGAACCGAAAACTAACTTTCCGCTGTATTTTGTTAACTATTACCAACAAACCGGCAAATATTGTTGCCTCTGGAACGAGGTTTCTTTTATAGC
>DALYEE010000005.1:7732-23063 GCA_031972655.1 Candidatus Magasanikiibacteriota bacterium | reverse complement strand
AAATTTATACTTTTTTTGTGGAGTGATAGACAAATCATTGGCCAAAGGCCCCGCATGCCTTGTTTTTACTTCAATAAAGTAATGATCTTTGTCTTTTATTGCCACAATATCGATTTCACCGACAGTTGCATGATAATTTCGCTCCACCACCTGGAATCCCTGCCGAACCAAAAAAAGGCAGGCTTGTTCTTCCCCCCAAACGCCTAGCCCTTTATTTCTTGAAGAAGTACTCATGAAGAAATTACTTTCTTCGTTTTGGTAAATATTTGCTTAAACGCTCGCGTTCAAATTGTTGCTGTTTTATTTCTGGGACGCGTTTTTTGAAGTACATATAAATTCTGTATGCAGACCAGATCACGCCGATTTTGATGAATAATAACCAGAATCTAAATGATAAAAGATACACTTGCTCTTGGCGACAAAAAAACCAGATCAAATCGAGCACCCCAACCATTAAAAAAATTTTACCAACTTGTTTTACCAAGCGTTTTTTGAATTGATCCAATTTTGGGAAATTTATCAACCGAGCTCCCAAGCCAATGATCACAAACAATACCGGAAAAACAATCCACAGGATTCTGCTGATGCCAGTAGCAACTGACGGCTGTGAAAACCAATACGACCAATAAAAGAAATGTACCAATTTCATACGTAAATAAGTTTAAATTAAATCTTTCTAAAAATTAGGCTGTAATGATAGCTGGTATCGGAAAAATTATCAAATAATTTTAAACCGATTTTTTCCGCCAACTTGGTCACCTGCTCTGCCGGCACCATCATTTCAGGTATTGGGCCGCAATTTCCCAGTTTTTGTTTCCAATCCATTACCACCAAAAATCCGCCTTTTTTAAGCAGCCTACTCGCCTCTTCTAGGGCTTTGGACTTATCTTTGACCATGAACAAGACATTGATAATAAAGCATCCGTCGAGGCTCTCGGCTGGAATAGCAGTTTTGCCTACAGATTCTATATCAGACCAAATGGTTTGTACATTATCATAACCCTCGGAGCGAATACGATTGCGGATGCTTTCCAAAACGTCTTTTACCACTTCTACGGCATATACCACACCGGTTTCACCCACAGCGCGGGCAGCAGAAAAAACAAAATGCCCTGTTCGGCCACAGCCAAGATCCGCCACACGCATACCTTTGGCTAAACCTACTTTGGCAAAAACTTTATGAGGATTAAGCAGTGCTGTACCAGCAGTCGTCATAATGCTTAGTTACGAATAAATATTTTACCCACGGTGCCGAGGATAAACCCACCAAATAAGTTGGTAACTAAAAGAAAACCAATAAAAATAAAGGCCAAACCGATTATTTTATACATCAGCCGTGTGCCACCGTTGTAGCCTAAATGTTCTTCTGCCCACGAAATACTGCCGAAATTTTCACAGAACCATTCGGTTTTGATCACGAGGAGCATGCCCATGGTGATTGCTAAAATTCCGAAGAAAATAAACATACATGTTTTAGTTGCACTATTAACGACCAGTATAACTTATTGGAATGATTTTTTCAAATTAAAAAAACACCCCAATGAAATTAGGATGTTTTTTTGGCCCCGAAGTTGTTTTGCGAATCGGGGGTTACGCAGTAAATGAACAAATACAGGCAAGTTATATAGAAACACTCATTCTTTCAAAAATTTTGTAAGAACTGAAAACAAAAACAAATGGATTTAACAAGCAGCACTCAACGAATACTTATACTTGGATCATACCCGACATCTGTCGAATAGAAGTAGACGTTCTCAGCAAGCCACAATTCCACTTTCCTACGCTCGACATCCTTGATTACGCCATGCTGGAATAATTCCAACAGACGATTAGCTGCCGACGTGAGGCTGTAGCACCAGCGTCCACGTATGAGATCACCCTTTTCATAAATCCGAATACCCAGATCCCAACCACCGCCTGTGGTGCGTTGACGATCTCTGCCGCGCTCTATAATAAGGATACTACCTTCCTTCTCCAAACTTTGACTCCACAGAGTACCATCAGCTGGCGGCTTTGGCCACCCTTCACTGTCGTCAATGGAAAAAATCAACAAGTTTGCAACCGTTTCTTCCAGAACATTTTCAAAACTACTTAGGACATCAAGAGACATTGGAAGCATTGTTTCTTCCAAAACTTCAAGCTTGAGACCAAAACCTACGCCATTGGAACCCGCAGTCACACTCAATACAAATATGCGCTTGGCTTTGGCTGGATTTGTAATTCTTATCAATGTCAGCGGGTAGGAATCTCCGTCCGCCGCTTGGACATCACCACAAATATCAGTTTTATAACCAATTTTCCATAATGCTACCAGTAATTTGAGAATAATTTCTTTAAGATCATCCCAGCTAAACTGGTTATCAATATTCATATGACCTCCCTCCTGTGTTACAGGTCACTCTCAATCCTTGCTTAGCAACCAAGCAAGAGCTGGGAAAACCCGCCCACAGAAAACACTAACTTTATTCCAGATTAGGAACTAAGGACTATAGCACAGCCTCGTCTTTTGTCAACCCATATTTGTGGCTAAAATTAGCTATTTAAACCAAAAACCAAAAAACCAGCCCCGATAATTTTATCGAGGCTGGTTTAAAATTACTTGAAGAACCTCAAAAGTCTATTGGCAAGTAGACTACTTAGGTACTACGGCGACGGAGTTGCTCTCTACGAAGACTCGATCGCCAATTGACTCTTATTTGAAATTTATTAATTCGTTCTGAGATAGCAGGTTCCCTGAGGTCCCGCACATTCACCAGAGGCCCAATCATAAGCCCATTTACGCCATCCTCTATCATCTGTCTGTAGTAAAGGATGATCCGTATGGACGGATGTCCCACTTACCAAAACCCATTCACCCGCCCTAATTGTATACTGAGTAATCATTGCACCGTTCGCTAGTGTAAAAGGCACATTTTGATATGTGGAGAGTCCCCATTCCGCTTTTTTAACATTCAGCGCTACTGCTGCGAAGTCCTTAGGCATCCACACAATTTCATCAGCCAACCAGGTATATCTTCTAGGATCATCCTCAACTTCCACTGAGGTATGATTTTTAGGCAGGCAAGTTGCCACTATTTCTCCGGTAATCGGATCTCGGAAAATTTTTCCCAAATCCTGTAGTTTTGTGTTGTTATTATCCCTGCAAGATGTTCCAATTTTTTCATGAAGTTTTGCATCACTCAAAATCATATCCTGCTGAGGCGCTGACTGCATATCATCAGCTATGACGTCAGGAGGAAGTTGATTGGCAGGATTACAATTTAAGGCAGTAATGAGGATAGAGACAAAAAAAAGAGCCTTTTTGTGTGCTTGTTGCATTTAAGTACTCCTTATTAATTTTATATCGAATTAAAGTAGAAAAGTCAATGTATATGGTATAAATAAAATTCAATAAACAATATCAAAAAATCTGCTTATTTAAGCAGATTTTTTGAAGTACTAAATTTTTTATTTTTACATTCAAGTTCCTACGTAGTGCCCAGGAGAGGATTCGAACCTCCATACCCTTGCGGGTGCTACCACCTCAAGGTAGTGCGTCTACCAATTTCGCCACCTGGGCATTCTAAGTTAAAAGTCTTTCAAGTCCATCAAGTCTATAAAGCTACCAATCGTGACATTCACACTTGATAGACTTGATGGACTTTACGGACTTGAGGGACTCCGCTAAAATTTTCTATATCTTCCCACAATCATGCCGATTTTGCAATCGGCCATTTTGATTACCAAACGAACCTCTTTAAAAACATTTCCATCAATATGAACCTCAAAAGCATGAGGCGCAGTTATCTCCATGGTTTCAAAAGGAAAGATGCTTGGCTCATCAAATGTATACCCCCACCAGCGCCTTCTTGTCAACGGTCGCAGGTACGCTTCGAGCTTTCCATCTTGCGGGTGAACCTCTTGTTTTTTGCTCATTACCGTCTTTTTCCAAAAAAACGGCTGCAAATTACACACCACCACTTCCATCAAATCTTTGGCTACTACTTTGAACTGGCTATTGTACCGAACTGTCAGCGGAGCTGGCAGGATGCGTAACTGTGAAATAAAAAAATGATTGTTTACGAGGCCGATATCCAAATTTTCTTTGCGGCGTTTGGAGAGAACCTCACACGCATCAGATCCAACAGGAATACCCAAAATCCCGGCAATGGTATTTTCTGATCCTACAGGAATGAAGCCAAACACACATGGCAAATTGGCCGAACGAGACAACACATGGCCAAAGGTTTTGTCGTTACCTACAATCACAATGGTTTTTGCACCGCGTTTAAGCTCATCTTCGATCAACGGGTGGACATCATTATAATTATGGATACGTAAAATCTTGCCCGACATGCCATAGTCGGTCAAACGAACTTCAATAGATTTTAGCACTGTCCTAAAACTACGATTTTTCAAAAAATCGTCGTACAAATAAACGTACATAATACATTTTATGCTTTCCTTGAAGAAGAAATTTTGGTCTTTTCATCGCCTTTTTCTATTCCGGGCATACTAATTTTCCCTATCCAAACTGCACCAAGATCGATCGAAATAAGACTGGTTTCAATGTCACCTACCACCCGAGCACTTGAGGCGAGCTCTACTTTTTCTTTCGCGATTACATTACCACGCACCTCGCCGGCAATGTAGGCACTGCCTACCCGCAAATCTGCCAACACCTTAGCGCCACGCTCCACCGAGACTTGTTTGGAGGTGGTCACACTGCCAGTAACGATCCCTTTGACTACAATATTGCCCTCAGAGGAAAAATCACCCTCTACATGCACGGAGCTGCCCACTACGGTTTCTACCTCATCAAGGTGGGAGCCATTGCTATGGCCCATTTCTAAGGAAGAATCATCTAAATTTAGCTTCGGTGTTAATTTTTGGAAAATCATATTATCACATCAAGATGCTTAATCATACTCTGTCTTAGCGATAAAGACAAACCGCTTTTCTGGCTAAGGCTGCTTCATAGGGATCCAAAAACCAAACTCACTCCCTTGGCCCAAACCAGCGCTTTTGGCCCAAACTCGGCCATGGTGAGCTTCGATAAACTTGGCACAAACAAAGAGGCCTAAACCAGTGCCATTAACATTCGAACCCCGGACATTTTCTCCACGGTAAAACTTTTTGAAAAAGTTTACTTCATCGGTACGATTAAAGCCAATCCCCTTGTCATTTACACTAAGTACCAGACCATCATCACTTTGTTTTATGGCGACAACTATCTTTCCTTTTTCCGTATATTTTATCGCATTGTCTACATAGTTAAAAACTACATGCCGAATTTTTTCATCATCAAAAAACAATTCAAAAGATTGTTTTGGTTTGTTCCACTCGATAGTCAGATCTTTTTGCCCAGCTCTGTCTTTGAGCTCGTTGACGACACTATCAACCAATTTATTAATACTTTGTTTTTTGAATTCATACTTTACTCTTCCCTGCTCAATGCGCGTGATGTTTAAGAAATCATCAACGAGAGCAATCAACCGGCCGTTACTCTCATCCATATTGTCCAAAATTTCTACCATTGGTTTTTTTACTTTTCCATATGCGCCATCCTTTAACAATTCTAAGTAACCGTTCAAAATGGAAAGCGGGGTGCGGAGTTGGTGAGAGGCGATGGAAAGAAATTCAGTTTTTTGTTCGTCGAGTTTTTTGAGACTGACGTTTGCTTCTTCAAGAGAGTGAGCAAGTTCAGTTACTTGCTCGCGACGTTGTACTTCACGACGGACTGAACGGATAAGCAAAATACCAAAGATTCCCATGATAATTAGAGCAAAAAAACGAAATATTAACTCCGATGCATTCTTTGATAAAGCAATATCTACGGAAAAAATTATCATCATCAATCCCGTAAATAATTCTGCCAAAACAACACGGACATCCAGAAATTTATATTTCAAAATCGCGTATACAGTTAACACTACATACAAGGTAACCAGTGCATTTCCCCAGGGAGCAACAGGTATGTTGTACCAAAGAGGATAGTTCGTAGAACCACCAATAAAAGAAACAAACACACCCGCCAACATCAAAGCTGTTTGCATCTTTTGATCACGGTTTTGTGTTTTTCTAAATTTTCTAAATAATAGGACAGAAGCAAAAAGTACGTGAACAGTAAACAATACTAAAAAAGGTGAATACAGAGGGCCCGGTATAGGCCAAAATTTAAAGAATAGTTTTTGCTCTACACCTGCTACAAAATACGGTGTGAGATTTGCTATAAAAAATATACTTGAAAGTGTGTAAAAAATAACTAGGATAATTTTATAAAATCTCTTACTATTTAAATCAAGAAAAATAACAACAAGATGAAAATAAGAAAGCGAAGTGAGTATGGCTCCAAACATGAGTATCCTAGACCAAAGTAATGCCGACGAAGGATTGTTTGAAATCTGCCACAAAAAATATGCAAAGCTCCAGAATCCAACCGAAAAACAAAAATAAACTAAATACCTAACTACTGTTTTGTGATAGTTGGTTAAAATTAAGTATAAACCCAACACAATACTTGTAATGGCATTAACAAGTGCTGAAATTGGAAAATACCATAAAATAGTATTCATATAGACAAATTATACCGAAAAAAACATATTATGCCTATAGTTAAAATGAAAGACGACGGATTTATCCGTCGTTTTCCCTCCAAATTTATAATAATTACTTGCGACAACAAGCCACGGTGTGTGTGCCTGTTGGGTCAAGAATGCTTTTAATATTTCCAACATTGAAATTTGATCGAATTAACAATTCAACAAATTTAGATTGCGGCCGCCTAATCAGCAGTGGCCAATTTATCACCCACTGCACCACGAACGCCCACCGAGATGGGGCGATGTGAGCGGTGATAAACAGATCTCCCGCACGCAAAATGTTGCGTATTTTATCACAAAGAGAAATAAGGCTTTCTTCTCTGCGATAATCGAGATATCCAACCATCTCAATTATGTTCCAAGCATCTTCGGTATTTCTAATGAAATCCTTAAGATCACTTGCTTTTGTTGTGACAACTTGACCAATACCTCTGCGAATGGCAAGTTCTTTGGCTAATTCCAGAGATCGGCCGTTGTCATCAACTAACAAAAGTTTAATATATATGCCTGGGTATTTATTGAGGATGTATGCTACCGCCTCAACAGTAGCCTGTGCGCTACCACACGCCAAAGACAAAATCTCGATAATTTTGCCTTCAACGCCCCACCCAGTGTTTATCAATCTTTCAAGCTCTTCAATAAGCTCAAAGTAAGTCAATCGAAGTCGATTGCGGACACCTTGGGCATCGGGCTGGTTAAGCCAGAACCACAACAAAAATTCACCCACACTTCGAATCCTCCTAAAAGGGAGGTACCGAAGTATTGAATAGATCACATCAAGCGCTGCTGATGTGGTTACCCCACATCTTACTCTCCACGCCTGTCTATGTGCTCGATCAAACCATCTAGTCATTTTATCTGGTCCCAGCCATCGAGCTAGCCCCTTGGGGGGCAATTTATGGCCAATTCGTTTGAACCAAATAAGATAATTGATTTTCACCCAACATGCTATAAAAATCATGAAGGGTAGAGCAGCATAGTAAGCCCAATGAATTTGCTCTAATTCCAAATAAGATTTATCTGCATTTAGAATAGAATATTCAAATCCTAAGTATTCGCTATCAGACGCCGTACTCTTTGTTGACGGCACCGTTGGCAAACTAGTTTCCGGCACCACTGTCAATGGACTTGAGTGTCCACCCGCTACAGTGGCCGGGAGGGATAGGGTTGTACTTCGTTGCATGGCCTACCTCCTTTCACGTCCGCTGTAGTGGACGGAATCAAGGCCTGGGGGTAAGTAAATTACCCTTAACTAACCCTCCTTAAAAGAATTCGTTAGGGGCAACTTAGCGAAATATTAATGTAGCAATTTAACACAAACCCCAGAATTAATCAAGGGCTATAAGGAAAACCGAAAAAACCGAGTTTTTACATCTCTTCCACAACTCCTATCGTCAGTAACCCTAGCGCATTTTTAAGCACATCTCGAACCAGGCTACACAAAGCCAACCGAGCCATTTCAACCCTCTTTTCCACCCCCAAAATCTGATGTTTATTATAAAATTCATTAAACGCCTGAGCCACATCAAAACAGTACTTGGTAATCACCGAAGGGTTATAATCCTCCAAAGCCTTCTCCACCACTTCCCCATACCCTGCCAGCAAAACCAACAACTTCTTCTCTTCCCTCTCCTGCAATAATTCACATTCCTCCGGCTTGATGGACTTGATAGACTTTATAGACTTGATGGACTTATTAATCAGGCTATTGATTCTCGCCACCACGTACAAAATATACGGCGCGCTAAATCCTTCAAAACTTACCGCCTCTTTCATATCAAACATGAAGTTTTTTTGCGCCTCGTGCTTTTGCATGCTAAATTTCAAAACCGCCATGGTCAGCGTCATTGCGGTCTCCTGCAATTTTTCATCCGTCCAATCTGCATGTCGAACTTTGCTCTCTTCAAAAAGTTGAGAGTAGACCTCATTTCGCAAATCTTCATACAAAATTACATTTCCTTTGCGTGAAGACATTTTGCCCTCGGGCAAATTTACCAACCCATACCCAATATGGGTCATTTTATTTTTAAAACCAGATAATTCCAAAACTTTAAATAATTGTTTAAAATAAAAATTCTGCTCAATTCCGGTAATAGTAATACTTTCTTCAATATCATGATTTTTAAACTTTTCTTCGGCCAAAGCCAAATCACTGGTCATGTACAAACCAGCACCTGTGCCTTTACGAACCAAAGCAATATCTAATCCAAAACTACTCAGATCCACAATTATCGCCCCCTTCTCACCTTCGGTAGCAATATTTTTCTCGAGCAATTCATTTACCTTTTGCTGGCCCTTCTCTTTTATGTTGCTTTCTAAAAACAAATGTTCATGGTGAGCCAAGAGCTCTTCGTGAATTTTTTCAAAACCTGCCAAACTCCATTCCTCTGTCTCTTTAAAAAGTTCCCAAATTTTCTCGTCTTTGGCTTCGAGCATTTTTTGCAGTTCATCTATTTCACCTTGCACTTCTTTATGCTCAGTAATATAACTACTCACTTTGGCATACAGTTCACCAAGCCATTTTTGTTTTGCAATTTGATCTGTAGAATTTTTTATTTTCTGATATTCATCGCATGCCAAATGTTGTATGCCCCACAAACATTTCACCACATGTGCGCCAAAATCATTGATGTAATTCACTGGCAACACATCGTAGCCGCATTTTTTATACAGCTGCACCAAGGTATTTCCAATACAAACGTTACGCAAATGGCCAATATGAAATTCTTTGTGGGTATTTTGCGAAGGATACTCAATCATTATTTTTTTGCCCTTGCCCACATTGGCGCTGCCGTAATTTTCACCCTGCTTTTCCATGGCTTCAAAAACCATTTTGGCCAAAGCAGCAGTTTTGAAATAAAAGTTTATATACGAACCAGCTGGCGCAATGTCTTGAAACAATTCATAATGCTCGGCTCGATTTTTCTCAATTTTATCTAATAATTTTTTAGCTGCTTCAACTGGGCTTATTCCTTCTTTTTTTGCGAGCTCAAAACAAGCGAACGCGCGATCGCCCATTTCTGCGTTTGGTGGAATAGTCAAAACAATCTCACCTTCCACCCCAACATCAGAAAGAATTTTTTTAATTGTACTTTCAAAAATTGAAATCATATAACTTTTACAAAAAACCTACTTCCCTTTTGCACTACGTCCCCTGCTTTAGCAGTAGCATCAATAGTCACAACTTTTTCATCATTAATTTTCACTCCGCCTTGCTCTACGAGTTTCCGTGCGTCGCTTTTGCTTTTGGCAATTTTGGATTCTACGAGAATGGAAATAATATCGTACGCACTTGGTTTTAATTCGGGAATTTCTGTTGGTTTTTCTTTGCTTTGGATTACACTAGCAAAGTTTGCTTTTCCTTTCTCAGCTGCATCTTCACCAAGAAATACTTTGGTAATTTCATAAGCTAGCCGCAATTTCAAATCACGTGGGTTAAAATTCTTATCCGCTTTCATTTTTTCAATCTCGCTTGTCGCAACACGAGTACACAAATCAAATCCTGGCCAAATCATCGCATCGCTCCAGCGCATCACTTTGCCAAACATGTCTTCTGGAGTATCCGAAAGCGCAATCATATTACCTTCAGTTTTACTCATCTTTTTACCGGTTTCGTCCGCCAACAGTTTGGTGGCAATTACAAACTTTTCTTTGTGCTTAATTTCTTTCATCAATGTTCTACCCGCAAGCATGTTGAATGTTTGGTCGTTTCCGCCAACTTCTCCATCCACATCCATGGCAACACTGTCATAGCCTTGCATGAGTGGGTATAAAAATTCGTGAAGGTAAATAGGTTTTTCTTCTTTCATTCTCTTTTCAAACATATCTCTCTCCAGCATTCTCTGCACAGTAAAATGTGACGACAACTCGATCACTTCTTCAAAACTCATCTTTTTGAGCCACTCACTATTAAACTTAACCTCTACCGGGTTTTCACCCTTAAAGTTCAAAATACGCTCAGCTTGTTTTTTATATTCTTTGCAATTTTCCAAAACTTGTTCGCGAGAAAGCTTTTGTCGCGCAGCAGATTTATCCGTGGGGTCGCCAATCATGCCGGTGAAATCACCAATGAGCATAATTACTTTGTGCCCCAAATCTTGCAGCTGGCGTAGTTTGAGCATGGTAATGCCATGGCCAATATGAAGAGTGGGCGCAGTTGGATCGTAACCCGAGTAAAATACCAATTGTTTTCCAGATTTTAATTCAGTACGCAAAGCATCAATATTTGGATAAATATTTTCTACACTTCGGCTTAACAACTCTTCAATTTTTTGTGTGTTAGTATCAATGGCCATAAAACTTAAATTAAGCGGCTAATTGTTTTTCCTTAATAGGCAGGCGCCATTCAAATATAGTTGAGTTATCACCTGTTTGTAAAGTAGTTTTGAAATCTTGTTTTTCTTTTTCATCTACTGTTGGTGGATACACCACCATTTGCTCAACATTATCGCCTCTTTTTCGAGAAGCTACTCGAAGCATACCACCGGCTTTTTCCATACGCTTATCTAAATCTGCCAAACCCAAACCAGTACTTCCCCGCTCACTTTTTTGTTTACCTTCATTAAAAATAAATTTTTCATTCTCTGGGTCAAGTTGATTACCTGACAAACCAATACCATTGTCTACCACTCTGATTACCAAATCAGTGCCCTGCTTTTCTACAAACAAATTAACGCCACCTTCCCGGGCATCAACGTAAATAGCACAGCCATTACGCAACACATTAAATATTGAATTTATAACCAAACTTCCCGGCACGTCCACGTACTCGTCATTTGACAGCACACCTTTAAGAGAATCAATCCGGCCAACAGGTTGTACTTTTTCAGATTTATCTTTAGAACTTTCTCTTTCGTATTTTGTAGGAGAGACTGCTTTTGAAGATAACTCTTTTTTAAAACCGCTGAGTGCCCTATCTACAAAAACCATGTCTACTTCTTTTGGTTTTCGATTAAAAGAAGCTTCTTGTTCTAATTTACGAGACAATATGTCTTCCATTACCAAAGAATAATAGGGCCAGTTCTTCTCGATTGCGGATAATAAATTTAAATGATCATCAGTGAATCGTCGCCCATTCATGCCCGATAAAATTTCTATGTTTGTTAATATTCTTTCGGAAACATTTCCAAGATCATGGTCAAAATACCCTTTAAGATTTTCATCTTTAAGTAAATCATAATAAACATCTCCATCCAAAACTTCAAACTCAGCGAATTTTTTAACAAACCCTCCCATTTTAGCTTGGAAAATTTCTCCTTCCATTAATTCCGGTTTTTCTTTTGACGTTTGCACAAAACTAGATAGCTCAGGATATATTTCTTTATTAATAGTTTGAATTTCATTCATTAGTTTTTTGGCTCTTTCTAACAAAGGATCCTCCGCTTCTACTGACTCAACATCATTTGCGGGTGCATCTATTTTTAAAGGCAACACAATTTCCGGATTTGTCATGGCACGTTCTACCATAAATTTTGTTAAAATAATTAAAGTAGTTGTTTTAACTGCTCCTTTAATTTTTCTATTTTTTCTTTTTGCGCTTGCAATTTTTCTTTTTCCACACGCACCACAGCTTCTGGCGCGTTATTTACAAACTGCTCATTGCTGAGTTTTTTCTCAAGCACATCACCATATTTTTGTGCTTCTTCCAGCTCTTTGGTAATTCTGGTTTTTTCTTTTTCGGTATCAACCGCTCCAGATCTACTTATCCAAATCTCCACATCCTTCCAAATCAAACAAACAGAATTTTCGATTTTTTCACCCTTTTCAACCACTGCTAAACCTTCGAAGCGTGCTTGTTTTTTAATAATTTCTAAATTACTTTTAATAAAATCAACTTTGCTACCCGCAACAATTACACCATTTAATAATGTTTTTGGTTCTATTTTATTTTCAGATCTAAAATTCAGAGAAAGCGAAATAATATCCCAAATAAATGTAATGGCACTTCTAGGGTCTTCAAATGGTTTAGTGTTAAAATCAATTTTAATTTCCTCTTTTTTTACAGCATCAAAAGGCCATTTTTGTATCATCAGCGTGGAGTCGCTTCCGTAAAATTCTTGCCAAATTGTTTCTGTAACAAAAGGCATAAAGGGGTGCCATAATTTTAACAATGTGTTTAATACATAGTTAAGTATCTCAGTTTTATCCTTTTCAATTTTAACAACTTCTAAATAACGATCAGCCAAAAAATCCCATGTAGTTAATTTTAAACTTTCTCCTGCTTGAGAAATACCAAATTTTTCGAGCAAAAAAGTAGTGATCCTTGCGCTGTCCTGAATCTCTTGCAACATCCAAGCATCATGTAATGTTTTTGGCTGCGGCATTTCAATATCACTTTTAAAATCACTGCCTACTTGGGTTTGAATAAACCGCGAAATATTCCACAGCTTATTCGTAAAATTTCTAAAGCCGGCAATTTTCTCTTCCGACAATTTCATGTCATTACCGGGAGTATTCCCCAGCAACAATGACAAACGAGTCGCGTCAGTTCCATACTTTTCAATCATATCAATGGGATCTACTGAATTACCCAATGATTTTGAGCGGATCGATAATATTTCCCAAACTTTTACTCATCTTTTTTCCTTTTTCATCCCGCACTAACCCATGCAAATACACAGTTTTAAACGGCACTACGCCTAGTGTATACGTGGTCATCAGAATCATGCGCGCTACCCAGAAAAACAAAATATCATAACCCGTTTCCAAAACTGAAGTAGGGTGAAAGTTTTTTAAATCTAATGTTTCATTTGGATAACCAAGGGTTGAAAAAGTCCAAAGACCAGAAGAAAACCAAGTATCGAGAGTGTCTGGGTCTTGAGAACAATTAATATTTTGTCCTTCGTGAATAAGTTGTGAATTACAATATGGACATACTTTGGGTGGTTCAACTGAAACTATCGGATTTTCCAAATAAGCGTTCCCCTTAGGTTTCTCGGGTCTTATTTCAATTAATTTTTGACAGGTACTGTGATACCAAACCGGTATCTGATGACCAAACCAAATCTGGCGACTAATACACCAGTCGCGCAAATTATTAATCCAATTAAAATAAATCTTCTCGAACCTATCCGGAATGATTTTTATGTCCCCGCTGTTAACTGCCAGCTGCATCGCTTCTTTCAAAGACATCGCTTCACCGGATTCTCCATACTTGATTGTCGATACTTTTTTATTTACGTCTACAAACCATTGCGTTTTTGGCAGCGCTTCTACTACGTCGCCGAACCTGTCGGACGTGCCTACATTTTGTACAATATCCTCTACTTTTTCTAACAAATTTTGCTCTTCTAAATATGTAACAAATTTCGCCCGCGCTTCCTCTACCGTTAAATTTACATATTCACTACCTGCTGCAGGTGTCATACACCCATCTTCACCAATCACTTGAATCAGTTCAATTGGATCACCCGAAGCTTTTTGTTTTTCATACATCGCAAAATCAACTGCACTGTGAGCGGGCGTAACACCGAGCGCACCAGTTCCAAAATCTTTATCTACATTTTCATCCGCAATAATTTTGATGTTCAATGGTTTAGCAGCACCAACATCAACAGGAATAATTTGACCGATATATTTTTGGTAACGTGCATCGTTTGGGTTCACCGCTACCGCAGTATCGCCCAGTTTAGTCTCAGGTCGAGTGGTAGCAATAGTTATAGGGAAATCTTTGGAATATTTAAAATAATACAACTTGGCCGGCCGCTCCACGTGTACCAACTCATCATCACTACAAGTAGATTGCCCTTTTACCGACCAATTAATTACACGGTACCCACGATAAATCAGTCCATCGTCATACATTTTTTTGAACACTGTTCGCACTGCCAAATTTCTTTGTTCATCAAGGGTGTAGGCTTCCCTACTCCAATCCAAAGAAGCACCCATTTTTTTGCACTGGTTCACAATCGTATCGTGGCTCTCTTGGGCAAATTTATTTACACGGTTTAGAAACTCTTCGCGACCAAGTTCTTCTTTTGGTTTTTTACGACCTTCTTCTTTGATAAGTTTATTTTCTACCTTAGATTCCGTAGCTACAGCGGCATGGTCTGTTCCGGGTACCCACAATGTTCTGTCGCCCTTCATGCGGTGGTAACGAATCATCACATCTTCTATGGCAAGCATGGCCGCGTGGCCCATATGCAAAGTACCGGTAACATTTGGCGGCGGAAGCACAATAGAAAAATGTTCGGCATCTTTAGCGGTCACACCTTTTTCAACACAAACATCAGGGTTAAAAAAACCAGATTCTTCCCATTTTTTATAAATCCTATCTTCGTAATTTTTGGCTTCGTACGCTTTAGGCAATTCTTTCATAACAAAAAAGATATTTATTTAGGCCTATTTAAAGGCCTCAAAGTCATTTATTTTACTAAATCTGCATAAATAAAGCAAATATTCTGCCCTTAAATACCCGTCTTCTAGCCTCCAGTAGCCCACAGGTCAAAATTTGACACATCCATCCCTAGCTGTTACAATCAGCCGTTCAGAGTAAGGAGGAAATCATGAGTAAAGAAGACAAACAGCATAGCTCATTTATTATGATAAGTGGCACTTTAATAATACTTTTGATAGTGTTTGGTTTGGGGATACTGCTAGAAAAAACTGTTCCAAAAAGCGGCGAGAATGCCATTGCTCTTCTAATGCTATTGTGTACGATCATGCTCCTTGCTATTTGGTGGGTCCCCTGGCTCAACCGATCAGACGAAGGAAATTAGCACTTCTCAATAGTGGACTTTACGGGGGCTTTC
>DALYEE010000005.1:3403-7722 GCA_031972655.1 Candidatus Magasanikiibacteriota bacterium | reverse complement strand
TTTGATGGTGTTTGGTTTACGCCTTCTCTTAAAAGAAATTCTGCTAGAAAACAACAAGGTGGTTATCGCTCTTCTAACGCTGCACTCGGCAGTCATGCTCCTCGCTATTTGGTGGGGTCGCTGGTTCATCGATCGACCGAAACACATTAACAGCATAGAATTATAGACTTTTGCATGGGCTTTCACAGCCCTGTTCTAAAAAATTAAATTTTTTACATACTTTGTGGCTCTCAGCGACATACAACAATTTAGCAAACTGCTCAAAGACAGCAACCACGTGCTGATTGTTTTTAATCCTCATGATACGGGAGACGCTCTGGCAAGTTCGCTAACTCTCAAAAACATGCTCGAAAAACAAGCCAAGCAAGTGGATATTGCTGCCGACGGATTTGTCCTACCAAAAAATCTCAAGTTTCTCGCTGGCGACAAAGATGTGAAACCAGCGCTGGCCTACTTGCAAAAATTCACCATCAAAGTTGATACTACCAAAGCAAAAATCGATACAATTAGTTACGATATCAAAGATAATTGGCTCTCCATTTACCTCACTCCGCAATCCGGAGTCATTACCAAAAACGAACTGCGTACCGCGCAATCCACTTTTAAATACGACGTTATTATTACCATAAATGCTCCTGATCTAGAGACGCTCGGAAGTATTTTTCTAAATAATACAGACTTATTTTACCGCACCCCCGTAATCAATATCGACTACCACGCCAACAACGAATATTACGGTCAGCTCAATATCGTGGATATTACTTCTACTTCATCTTCCGAAATTTTATATCAAATAATCAAACAAACTAGTGAAGAAGAAATTGATAAAAAAAATGCCACCCAACTATTGGCCGGCATGATCATTGCTACGCAAGGTTTTAAAAATTCTCATGTCACCCCCCACACGCTTTCGCTTGCAAGCCAACTCATCAAGAGTGGCGCAGAGAGAGAAATGATTATTCAAAATATTTACCGCACTCGTTCGCTTTCTACCCTCAAACTGTGGGGCAAAGCACTCACGCACCTCAAACAAGATTCTACCATTGGGTTAGTCTGGACCATGATCACTCGTGAAGATTTTATTCACTCCGAAGCGCACCCCGAAGATCTCAAAGGAATTATTGACGAGCTCATCATGAATTCACCGGAAGCAAAAATTGCACTATTACTATACGAGCCTGAATCTTCTGAGGAAAACCGCCAAATGATTCATGGTATTATCCACACGGAGCAGCATTTCGCAGCTACCGATCTTGTGCGTCCGTTCATGCCAAGTGGTGACAAACAACAAGCTTCATTTACCATTCAAAATAAATCCCTTTCAGAAGCCGAAGAAGATATCATCAAGTTTATCAAAAACCACGTTGACTCTTATAATAAAAAATAACTCAAAAACTTTCTGTCGATTAGATACGTGATCAATCACGTATCTTTTTTTAAATCAAAGCTCTGCCGATCATTTCTGGTGGAGGTTCAATTCCCAAGATTTTTAAAACAGTTGGAGCCACATCTCCCAAAACCCCAACGGGAGTGAGCAAACTTAAATCCCCATCAATCGGATCTCCTCCTGGTCCAGCTTGACCCAAAAATTCATAATGGCACCGGGTTGTTGGAATGTTCCTTGTCCACTGAACCTGTATGAAGATTGATAACCTCTTCCGCATTGCCATGATCGGCCGTAATCACTACTACACCCTGATTTGATAATGTACTTTCAACAATACTCCCAATCGCCTTGTCTGTTGCTTCACAAGCTTTAATGGTAGCGCGTAAATCGCCCGTGTGCCCCACCATATCCGGGTTGGCCAAATTAACGGCTATAAAATTATACTGATTTGATGTTAGTGCTTTTTGCACCTGCTTAACAATGGCCAAAGAAGACATAGCCGGAGTTTCGTCATAATGTGCCACTGCTGGAGACGGAACTAACAACCGATCTTCACCAGGAAACGGATCTTCGCGCGTGCCGTTTAAAAAATAGGTCACATGGGCATACTTTTCCGTTTCGGCAACATGTAATTGTTTCATACCGTGCTGACTTATTACATCAGCCAAACAATTCTGTACCATCACCGACGGATATACCACTTCGACGGGCAGATTTTTTTCGTATTCTGTCATGGTTACAAAAAAAAGATTTTTCAAATATGTTCTTTTAAATTTGTTAAAACCAGGGATCACAAAAGCCTCCGTAAGCTGGCGTGCTCGATCAGGTCTAAAGTTAAAAAATATCACTGCGTCATTTTCTTCAATAGTTGAATTTGGAGTACGTGCTTTTTTAATTACTGTTGGCACGAACTCTTCATCATACGTTTCTTTTTCGTAGCTTTTTTTAATTACAGCAAGTGGATCGTCACCTGGCTCTTCACAAATTCCGTCAGTCAAAGCACGGTAAGCTTTTTCAATTCTATCCCAACGATTGTCTCGATCCATCGCATAATAACGCCCCATTAACGAACCAATTCGACCCACCTTCAACCGTTTCATTTCTTTTTGCAAACGGTCAACAAACGTTGGAGCGGAATTGTATGGCGTATCGCGACCATCCAAAATTGCTTGCACCACCACTTCTTTACTCAAACCGGCATCCTTTGCTAATTGTAATAAAGCTAACAAATGATCGATGCTTGCATGCACATTCCCTGAGCTGGTAAGACCCATCAAATGAAGTTTGGAATTATTCTTTTTGACATGCTCAACCGCTTTTTGAAAAACATTATTTTTAAAAAATATGCCAGTAGAAATATCATGGTTAATCAGTGGCAAGGATTGGTAGTACACACGCCCAGCACCAATATTTAAATGCCCCACTTCCGAATTTCCCATTTCTCCAAAAGGCAAACCAACCGCACTACCAGAAGCAGACAACGTCATCACTGGATAATTTTTAATGTAATTCAAAAAATAAGGGGTGTTCGCCCTGGTTATAGCATTTCCCTCGGTGTCTGGTGCCACCCCCCAGCCATCAAGAATGATCAACACGACTGGTTTATTTTTATAATCCATACTCAAATAAAACACTAAAAAAGTGGTTTAGCAACCATCTCTTTTGGTTTATCAATACCCATTAGTTTTAAAATTGTTGGTGCTACGTTGGCGAGCGCTCCACTGCGAAGTTTTGCGGTATGAGGAATACCAAACTTTTTGTATTCATGATGAGGTACAATGGCAAAAAAGGGCACTTTGCTGGTGGAATGCTCTGTATCTGGCCTACTTGTTTCAGAACTGATCATTTGTTCAGCATTGCCATGATCTGCTGTTATGATACCTCTCCCACCCTCCTTAAGCAAGGCGGCCACTACGCGCTCCAACTGAAAATCAAGGGTGTTTACAGCTTTCTGAGCCGCTTGCAAATCTCCCGTATGGCCAACCATATCAGCATTCGCAAAGTTAACTGCAATAAATTCATATCGGTGATCTTTGAGAGCACGGATGATATAATCCGCAATCACTTCGGCTTTCATTTCTGGTTTTGAACTATAATTTATGAGCGGGTCGGATTCTATTTTAACAAACTGTTCATCACAAAAATGCTGTGAATATCCACCATTTAAAAAATAGGTGATGTGGGCATATTTTTCAGTCTCAGCAATATATAATTGCTTGCGGGGACACAATGTTTGCACCAAGCCATGTGGAATATCACGGCTCGGAAATGCAGTGAGCACACTATTTAGTTCGGGTCCAAAATCAGTCATTGCCACAAAACGAATATTTTGAGGAACTTTTGATCTGATAAATACATCTGAATTAGCTTGCTCAAAATCAGATTGAGCAATAGCCTTGGTAAGCTCGCGAGCTCGATCACTACGCAGATTAAAAAATAATACAACATCGTTATTATTTACCGAAACCACTGATTGATTTGTCTCGCTAATTAAGGTTGGCACTATAAATTCATCAGTTTCACCACGTTCGTATGCCACCTCAATGGCTTTCTCAGCGCTCTCTGCTCTATAGGGCGCGACACCAGCAACAATAGCATCATAGGCAACCTGAATTCTATCCCAATTTTTATTGCGGTCCATTGAATAAAGCCTACCCATAATTGAGGCAATTTTCTCTGAACCACAAAAGTGTTCACGCAACTTTTGCAAATGAATCATCGCATCTTTTGGTCCAGAATCGCGGCCATCAGTAAAAAGATGCAAATAAACTTTAGAAATTTCTTCTCTTTTACAAAGCTCCAGTAAGGCATACAGGTGCTCGGGGCGGGAATGGGCGCTATTGTGGTTAGACAAAAGACCCATAACATGAACCGCCGTATTGTATTTTTTTACATGATGTATCGCTTGTTGAAAAGCAGTGTTTTTAAAAAA
>DALYEE010000005.1:894-3393 GCA_031972655.1 Candidatus Magasanikiibacteriota bacterium | reverse complement strand
CCCATCATCTATTGCGTCGCTCACATATAAGGCATCCTGTTTTACAACCCTTCCTGCACCAATATTTAAATGACCAGCCTCACTGTTTCCAGCTTGACCCTTAAATAATCCAACCGCTTCCCCACTTGCCTCAAGCTCGGTATAGGGAAACTTTTTTTTCCAGCTATAAAAATTTGGAGCGGTTTCGGGAGTAATTGCACTAAACTCTTTTTTGGAAGAAACTCCCCAACCATCTAAAATGATCAAAAGAGTGGTAGACAATTTGGCATTTGACATAAACAAAAGATATCCCTCCCTTTTGTTAATTATTCAACTCTTTTTCAATTTCCATTAAACGATTATACTTTTCTACTCGCTCGGAGCGAGAAAGTGACCCGGTTTTCATAAACTCTGCGTTTACCGCAACGGCCAAATCTGCAATAAACGTATCGGCAGTTTCCCCACTACGGTGCGAAACGCTAATTTTGTAGTTATTCTTTCGTGCTAAAGAAATGGTTTCTAAAGTTTCGGTAAGCGTACCAACCTGATTCAGTTTTATTAAAATAGTATTAGCCACCCCCTCTTCAATACCACGCGATAATCTTTCTTTTTGCGTCACAAATAAATCGTCTCCCACTATACAACTATTTTCGCCGAGCATCGCGGTCAAATCTTGCCAGTTTTCCCAATCATCTTCGGCCAACGGATCCTCCAATGAAATAAGTGGGTATTTTTTTGTCCAAGCAATAAGCGTGGTGATTATTTTTTCGGCTTTCCAAGGGTGTGATTTATCAACAAAATAATAGCTTCCTTTTTTATAAAATTCTGAAGCAGCTAGATCCAGGCCCAAAAAAACATCTTTACCTGCTCGGTAACCGGCTTCGCGAATAGCCTGCATAATCAACTGCAGCGCTTTTTCATTATCTTTTAAACCATTGGGAATATTGGGACTAAAACCACCTTCATCGCCAACTCCAACAAAATATTTTTTTTCGATTAACAGATTTTGTAATGTATGGAAAATTTCTGAACCAATCCGCACGCGCTCATGTAGTAATTTGTGCACAGGAATAATCATGAACTCCTGGATTGATAAATTATTTCTCGCATGTTCGCCGCCGTTTAATATATTCATAGTTAAAAATGGTAATCGATATTCTTCACCATCCAAACCATATAAACTGCGGATGTACGCATACAATGTCTGATTTGCTACTACGGCCCCCGCTCTAGCGGCCGCGAGCGACACGCCTAAAATCGCATTAGCTCCTAATTTTGATTTATTTTTTGTACCATCAAGCCTGATCATTGTTTGGTCAATCGACCGCTGATCCAGCACATTTTTTCCTTTTAAAGCCGGAAAGATATACTTCTCTATATTTTTAATAGCTTTTAACACACCTTTGCCTCCGTATCGTCTTCCACCATCACGCAGTTCTAGTGCCTCATGGCTCCCCGTTGAAGCACCTGAGGGAACTTTCGCAATGCCAAAGTCGCCGTTCTCTAAAACTACTTTTGCCTCTACGGTCGGGTTACCCCTAGAATCGAGTATTTCTCTAGCTGAAATACCTTTAATTTTCATAGAAAAAATGGGGAAAATTTAAGTGTAAGTAAAAGGATTGTAGCACAAATTTAAGTATTAAAAAAGGGTGGAGTTAATTTTCCACCCATTTTTATTGAATTTACCGAATACTAGGGTAAAATTTCGTATGTTATGTTTACACTTGTTGAAACATCTTGGCTGCCAGAAGAAACTGAGGAAATGGATTTTTCTACTGCCGCATCCATTGCTGAATAATAAGGCACTGGGTAATCATTGCTATTATATTCATTATAAGTAATTACACCACCCAAGCGTACACCCAAATTTTGCACCAATTTTTTGGCTTTCATTTTAGCATCAGCAAAAGCTTTCTCACGGGCTTCTGTTTTCAAATTTTCTGGATCATCAATGGTAAAGCTTAAACCGCCAATTTCATTAGCACCGTATTTTCCAGCTAGATTCAACACAGATGGAATCATTCCAAGATCATGTATTTTTATGGATAAACTGTTCCAAACCCTATAGCCTTTTAATTCTTGCCCTTTGATTTGTGTATAGTCGTAATCTGGGGTTATGGAATATTGATCAGTTACATCTTTTTCTTCAATACCCATGTTTTTCAAAGCTTCTTTTATCGGGTTCATCACTTTGGCATTATTGGTCTGCGCCACCTTTACATCTTTATCAGTGTTTGAGTAACCAAGCGTAGTCATCGCTACATCATTTCTACCTTGCACCTTGCCAGTACCGGTAATAGTAATCGTTCGTTCCATCCGACTAGCCTTACCAATATATCCATATTCTTTGGTTTTAAAATTAACCAAAGTATCAAGATAAATTACTCCGTACACAATCAAAACGCAGGTCAAAGCAACTAATATTTTTTTGAAAAAATCAAACCCGGTAACACAGTTATCACAGTTGTTTTTAGAATTAAGAATCGCCTCACGAAAAGAACCTAATAAGTCAGTAGCTCA
>DALYEE010000005.1:0-884 GCA_031972655.1 Candidatus Magasanikiibacteriota bacterium | reverse complement strand
GAATCGCCATATTTTTTGAAATTAATTGATTAATTTTTTTTATTTTTGCGTATTAAATTTGCTAGTCCAGGAAGTTTTTTACCTCCCAAAAACTCTAACATTGCCCCGCCTCCGGTTGAGACCAGATCAATATCATCAAAAATATGTAACTTACGAAGAATTTCTTCGGTTTCTCCTCCGCCGCACACTCCAAAATTTCGACCTTTAGATTGTTTAGCAATACTTTTAGCAATTTCATAAGTACCTTTTTGATAAGGAGCTTGTTCAAAAAAACCAAACGCCCCATTCCAGACAATTGTTTTTGATAATCCAACGTATTTTTGGAACAACTTTATTGTCTTTGGGCCAATATCATAAATAGCTTCATCTGATTTAGCCAACACTTTTTCGGCTGTACCAACGACTCGAACAGCTGTTCCATTCTTTTTTCCAACCACCAGATCCACCGGAACAATTATTTTAGCATTTTTACTAATTGTTTTAAAGTATTTTTTATAAGCAACATCTACTATGGAAGATCCCACACTCTTTTCAAGAGCGAGCCAATACGTATTGGACAATCCACCGCCAAGGAGGATGTAATCAACGATGGGTAAAAACTTTTTAATTACCGGGATTTTTGTTTCTAATTTTATTCCTCCGAGTGCCAAAACCAGTGGGTGTTTGGGATTTTCGATAAGTTTACTCAGTAGCCCCACTCCTTCTTCTACCAGTAAACCAGCAAAACTGGGTAAAATTTTGGCCACACCAGAAACCGAAGCGGCTTTACGATGCGAAACACCAAAACCATCAAAAACAAAAATATCTGCCAAACCTGCTAATGATCTAGCAAAACTTTTCGAATCAGTTTCTTCACCCGAGAAAAAACGGATATTATCCATCAA
>DALYEE010000004.1:24735-28737 GCA_031972655.1 Candidatus Magasanikiibacteriota bacterium | reverse complement strand
TTTTTCAACCAAACTCCGCAACTTCTGAATGGCAAGCTCTTTGTTCTGAGGCTGTGAGCGCTGCTCTTCGCTCATTACCACTATCTCATCCTTACTATTAAGGCGATTGATTAATTTAGCTCGGATACGATTTTTTTCATCCTCTGTGTAAGTTTCAGAATTATTAACACTCCAATGCACCACCACTTTGGTAGATGTTTTGTTTACATTCTGCCCACCCGCACCAGATGATCTGGCAAAAGTGCACTGAATTTCAGATTCAGGGATAATTTTTGAAGATAAAACATATTCCATACATCTATAGTATAGCACTTTTCCCTGCTGCGTATCCGGTTGCCCACGAAGCTTGCAAATTAAAACCACCCGTAAAACCGTCGACATTCAAAATCTCACCCGCAAAATATAATCCTGGACAAATTTTTGATTGCATAGTTTTTGGATCCACTTCGGACAATTCAACCCCACCCGCAGTAACGAACTCATCCCCCGCTCCCCGGCCAATAGCATGTAAAGGCATTTTTTTAAGCCAATCAATGGCTTTCTGCATTTCTTCTTTGGTCGCATCAGCTGCTTTTTTTTCTAAAGAAATTTGTTGTTCCCGACAAATTAGTTCAGCAACGGATTCGGGCACAAAAAAGTGTAGGATATTTTTAAAACTTTTTTTAGCATGCTCAAGTTTGTGATTATTCATTTTTTTGATCAATTCCTCGTTTGAAATATCCGGGAGGAAATCGATAAACAAAGCTAAAGGATTTTTTATTCCATAATTTTCAAAGGCTACCAGCGATGACAATGCAAAAACTGCTGGCCCGCTAATGCCCGTATGGGTAAACAGGAACGAACCAGTAAATGTGTATTCCTTTTTGCGATCGCTAAAAATAGTAGATTTTTCAAATGAAACTCCTGAAATTTCTTTAACCCATTTTTCTTGGGTAATAAATGAATTTAAACTTGCAGCAAGCGCTGTGGTATGGTGCCCTAAACTTTCCGCAAAAGCATAACCATCTCCCACCGAACCCGTTTGTCTATACGCTTGGCCACCAACGCAAATGACTACTCGGTCAATCGTGATGGACGGTTGTTCCTTAAAGTTTATTTGAAAAACGTCGTTAGTTTTTTTTATACTCACTACATTGTGTTTGAGCAAAATTTTTGTGCTATGTTCTTTAAAAATCTTCTCAAAAGCTTTTACTACATCATGTCCGTCATCAGACTGAGGAAACACACGCAAATCTTCTTCGCATTTTAATGGCACACCATGCGCTTCAAACCAACTATAGACATCTTCAGGTGAAAATTGATGCATAGCGGATATCAAAAACTTTTCTCCACGAGGATATTTTATTAATACTGTTTTTATATCGGTTATACCGGTAGTGACATTACATCTTCCCCCACCAGAAATGATAACTTTTTTACCCAAAGAATCGTTTTTTTCAATTAAAAAAACTTCGGCTTCTGGGTTTGATTCATTAATTGTCGCCGCAGCCATCATACCTGCTGCTCCGCCCCCGATTACGGCTATACGCATAGATAATCAATATTACTTTACAACTAAAACTATCACAATATGCTTTATAAATCCAGAAAATATTTTGAATTTAAAAAAGAGACTGTTTGTCTCATTTTTTATTTGGTTATTTTACCACGATAATTCCACATGGAGAATCCGACGGCAGATCTGTTGGCACCCAAACCCCATCCTTGTATTCACCCAAAGTGTGTCCTCCGCCTGGGAAACCATCCTTATCATAAAAGGTTACATGGATAGCACTATATATTGCAGAACCTTCTTTATGTGTACCATACGATAATTTTCGCTGATACGAATATTCTACATCTTCACCTTTATCGTTTTTTACAACTATTTCCAACAAATAAATTCCATCCTCATCCTCCTTTTTTCTGGCCTCAACATATTCTCTTCCACCAGCAAATTCCAGTATCTGACTCTTTACTTCTTCATAATTAGGGAAACGCTCTCTATTAACTTCACTCTCTTTTGGGCTCATTTTCTCTCACATACATTTAATTTATTAAATTATTCCTCACGAATTTCTACATTTTCCACTTTTGTCGGTGTAACTGGTTTAGAAGGTTCACCGGAATCACTCATTTCAACCAGTGTGTTAGCAATTTTGTCTACAGTTTCCAATCCTTTTACTACGTGGCCAAAAATTGTGTAGTTCTTTGGTAAAGGGTAATCAGCATGCATAATAAAGAACTGGCTGCCATTCGTGTTTGGCCCCGCATTGGCCATAGCAAGCGTGCCGCGAGTGTATTCGCCGGTGAAAGGCTCATCCGCAAATTTATAACCTGGACCACCAGTACCGTCTCCACGTGGGTCCCCACCTTGGATCATAAAGCCTTTGATTACACGGTGAAAAACTGTTCCATTGTAAAAACCTTTGTTTGCTAAATCTACAAAATTTTTAACAGTGTTTGGAGTTTGCCCAAAATTTAAGGCAATTTCGATGGTGCCCTGTGATGTTTTTAAAACTGCTGTGTAGTGCTTGCTTGTGTTAAATTCCATAGTGGTAGGTTTAGTATTTTTTTTAAAAGATGTAGATGTAGTGGTTGAAGCAGAGGTAGTGGTCAAAGTTGATGTAGCCGGTGATAAATCTTCATTTTTCATTACTCCAGTAGAAGATGAAGATTCTAAATTTTTAACCGGTAATGTACTTGTTACACTTGATCCACACCCTGCGGTAGTTACGGTTATTATGAAAAACAAAATCGGAAAAATTTTTTTAGTCATATAGTAAAGTCCATTTATGAATTACTTTATTATTCAAGAAATTATGTAATAACTTGTTGAAGATTAAGGGCGAGAATTTCCTCGCCTGCGCTACAAATTATAGTCAATTTTCTATTTGGCAGAAAAAATAACTCGCTGCAAATGAATAATCAACGAAAAAAATTGAGCATCTCCGATAGATTCACCACATTTTAGATGGACTTGGGTTGGAAAACCGCAACCTGCTTCAATAGAACCAAAACTGCTTCCCACAATTACAATCCCCGTACCATCGTCGTTGATACTCATATGGACCAGAATGCGATCATCTTCGACAATTTCTACAACTTGCTTATCCGGCTTTTCTCGATCATCTCTCAACAAGAACTTCATCGCCATTTTTCACCACCTTTTCTTAGATAGCTCTTCAAAAGTATCTAAAATCAAGCTTCTTGTCAAACAATTTCAAACAAAAAAGCACCCGAAAGTGCCGCCTATTTCAATTTAAATTATCAATCAAAGAACACTGGTACTATTTCTCACAACCTCATTTTGGGATATTATTTCAACAATAATTTGAACCAGTAGCGGATGGCAGTAGTCTGCCTCTCTCTTATTTTGTAATTTAAAAGGGACTACCCATTCTGGATGGGCAAGAACTTGTTTTTCCGAAATATTTCGTACGAATGTTTCTTTAACATCATAACCCAAGCTCTTTAATTGCCTTACTATTTCACCATGCGTTTGCCATTTGTATCTACCAATTGCAAACTCAGGATGACATTCGTAGGACATTGCTTGCTCTATTAGAGCTACCAATCTTTTTGTACAAAAGAACGTTCTTCCTTTTTTTCCACGTGATCCAAAAAAACCAAGCGAAGGGTCTTTGGCAATATTAATATTGATAATATCCGTTATAGTGCCTCGATCCGCTCCGTATTTTAGAGCTAACTCATTTCTGGTTCTATCTTCTTCGGATGCGGTTTGCCTACCTTGTAGCCAATAAAATTTAATCAAGCCAACAAAAAGTGGATTGTATGTTGCAAAAGCACGCTTAGAACCTGATCCATCGGCAGCCCCATCTCTAAGAAGATACTTTTCTTCTGGGAATAAACTATCAAACAATTCACGAAGTTTATTTACAAATTCTAGAAATGTAGGCCTTCCCACTCCCACGAATTTTGAAGCTTTAGGGTGTGTTAACCATTCCGACGGAGCGAGATTTTTGATTTCATCTATGTGTGGTTTTACTGGGGTAAATTGAA
>DALYEE010000004.1:15213-24725 GCA_031972655.1 Candidatus Magasanikiibacteriota bacterium | reverse complement strand
TGCGTTTTCTTTATTATCTAACACGAGAACAACGAGCTCGATTTTTGGAATACTCTGCAAAGACTGGTTTATTACCGTACCTGTAATATTAGGTGCCGTAGAAGTAGAATTTAAGGCTCCATATTTCAGTGAAATTTCAGGATCCTTCACCATATTTTTTTGCCAAGGCGCAAAAGATAGGAATTTAAAATCAGCTGATTTTGGCTTACTGTTTTTTATTATTATTCCTGTTTCAAAAACGGCAAATTTTTTATTTTTTGGTAAAATTTTCAACTTTTTTTTTCTTAATAAATTTTTTCAAAGTTTTCGATTTTTTTAAGGGGAATTCGATTGGGGAGGGTTTAATTATTTTTTCAGCTTTTTTTTAGCTTCAAAGGCAATTTTCTTATTCACAATCCAGGAGATAAGTGCTATAAAAATTGACTGCTCAGTAGGGCGTTCGCTATTCAACAAACCGCCATCGACAAGCAGATGGTTTGCACCAAATTCAACAACTAGATTTTGTGTGGAAATACCGCTTGTTGCAATGCGTCGTTCAAAATTTGCCTGTATGCTGTTTAAAAGTAAATCTCGTAGCAGACTCATTTCAGCCTCCCAACCTCATTTTAAGAGGTTTAAGCAAACCGGTTAATATTTAATATAAGTAACGCTAATTAGTCAATGCAAACAGTCGGATATTTAGTATTTTTATGGTATACTTGCCCTCGTAATTAATGACCAGACTATATGCAAATCCCCTACCGTAAACCAGGACAATTTAGCAACATTCCTCTTGACCCAGTTGTAACACAGCAAAAATTTAATGAACTAAAAAATAAGCTCGAAAGGCTTAAATACACTACTCGCCCCCAAGCCGCCAAAGAGGTAGCCCGTCTTGCAGAGCTCGGTGATTTCTCAGAAAATGCTGAGTACCAGCTAGCCAAAGGAAGACTCCGTGGCATAAATAACACTATTAGCAAGCTTGAAGCACACTTAAATATTGCGGTTATTATTCCAGATCCCGACCAAGATAACGACACTATACAAATTGGTAGCGTAGTAACTATCGAATCGTCAGGAGTACAAAAAACGTACCAAATTTTAGGTTCTTCGGAAACAAATCCTGTTACTGGAGTTATCTCATACAGCTCACCTGTTGGCGCCGCCTTGATTGGGCATCACACCGGTGAGGAAGTTTCGATACAAATCGGGCCCAAAAAAATTGTGTACAAAATCATTCGGATTACTTCAAAATAAATACTAACGATTTGAATACGTAATAGTAAATTGTACGGCCGTAGCAAAACAAACCCAAAGCACATACGGAATATTGGCCAATGCTACCCACCTCATGTGCGGATAAATTGCTACCAACGCCCAAATAAGTGTGGCTAAAACTAATGTAATATCTACTGCTGCTAATAGATTATTTTTCAAACCGAATTGAAGTGGGGTAAATAGTGCATTGAATATTAAGTTTAACACAAATGGCAACGCAACGATTGCAGGGATTTGCTTGTTTGCAGTTTTGTAAAAAACAGCACCAAACGTTATGGCGATTATCGCATAAAGTACTGTCCAGACAGGACCAAAAAGCCAGCTTGGCGGCGCCCAACTTGGTTTGATTAGCTTGCTATATGAGGTGAACGAATTATTCATAAACATTATTTATTTTTAACAGGTAAAGGAATAAAGATGCTTGTTTTTTTGGCATAATCTTCAAAACCTGATTTTTCCTTCATTCTTTTTTCTAACAACGGAATACCAGAAACTTTAAGTATCAAGAATGTGATAGTCAGCGGCCCAACTATTCCTATAACACCGTAAGGCACAGAAAGTGCCACAACCCCTAATCCCCACCAACAAGTAACTTCGCCAAAATAATTTGGATGTCGGCTATAACGCCACAAACCGGTTTGGATTATTTTCCCTTTATTCTCAGGTATTTTTACAAAATTCTTTAACTGCCAATCACTTATTGTTTCAAATATAAATCCGAAGATCCAAATGACAATACCTAAAATATCAAGCAAACTTATTTTCCTGCCACCAAATACATTACTAATCACCACCGGTGATACTACAAGCAAAAGCAGCAATCCTTGAAAAATATATATTTGAAAAAAACTTCGTAAATAAAACCAAGTACCCCACGATAACCTCCACGCTTGATAACGTGCGTCCTCAGGTTTAAAACGATTTCTTGCATAAATATGGAGCGACAAGCGTAGCGACCACACCGTAACGAGAGACGTAATGAAGATGTTTCGAAGCGTAAGTTGATTACCTAATAATAAAGATGCGGAGGCGCAAAGCAAAAAACCGCCACCCCAAGCAATGTCTGCTACATCATTGCGCTTTTTAATTAACGCTGTCAGAAACCAAAAACACATGTACACCAAGACCAGTAATCCTAAATTCAGATAAACGTTAATTAAATACGGCATAGTTTTAGGAAAAATATTTGGTAACACTACTGGCAATTACCGCTAAAGTGCCTGTTAAAACAGTTCCCCACACTAAATCTACTACGGTTACCAAAAGAGACCAATCACGAAGTGTTGCCTGGTTGGTTAGGTCATATGTTGCATAAGCGGCTAGCCCAAATAAGGCGCCGTACAAAAATATTTTTCCTAAACCAAAATTTGCTTGAACTCCCGGCAAAACAATTAGTATGGTAAGCGCAATGGCGTAAATGAAGTAAAAAATAGCGGCAGGAAAAAGCTGAGGATTTTTGGTCATCAATGTGCCGAGCTGTGTAGCGTAAAAACGTTTGGCCATCAATGTAAGCCAAACGCCATCAATAACAAGCATGGATACAAGCGTAGCAAAAAATGAGATTACAATTTTCATAATACATTAAAAAGAATAAAAATTATTTACTTGCTCTTAAGGCGTTTAAAATGACCACTACATCAATAGCTTCTTGCAAAATTGCTCCCACCAATGGAGGAATGTAGCCAATGGCTGCAAAAATCATTGCCACAATACTAAGACCTATTCCAAACAAAATACTCTCAAGCGCAATTCTGATGGTTTTTTTGGCAACATTGATGGTAAAGGTAATGGAAGAGAGATCGCCGCCCAAAAAAACAATATCAGCTGCTTCAGACGCGGCGGTTTGTTCTTCGTTGCTAAACACCATTCCTACATCTGCCATTGCCAATGCTGGCGCGTCATTAATACCGTCACCGACCATTACCACAACTTTTTTATTTTTTTTCAAAGCGAAAATACCGTTTTTTTTGTCTTCTGGCGTACACCCAGATTTAACCGTGATTCCAGAAGAAACCGCTTTACCCAATTGTTCTAACGCTTTTTTAGCATTTTCATCACGATCACCTGTGAAAATATATAATTCCAAACCTAGTTTTTTGAGCTCGGAAATAATACTTGAGGAGTCATTTTTCAGCTTATCCTCAAATTCAAAAACAGCAACCAGATTTTGACCTTCATGCAACTCGATAGCATTACTATGGTGATACTTTCCCATTTTAGCTAAGGTATATGTTTTTTCATGTATTGTCGCAGAAATACCTTGACCAATTTTTTCTGAAACATTCTGCACCGTAAAATGTTTGGCGCCCACTTCTTTGGCTTTGGCAACAATGGCTTTGGCAAGCGGGTGAAGAGAGTTGCGTTCGATTGCTTCAGCAATACTATAAACTTCTTGTTCAGTTAAAGACTTATCAAGAATTGTTAAACCGCTTACCTGTGGTTGACCCAGGGTAATTGTGCCGGTTTTATCAAGCACAACCGCGCTACTACGAGAAAGAATTTCTAAACAGGATATTTTTTTAATTAAAACCCGTTTTTTGGCCGCAGCATTCATACCTCCAAAAAGCGCAATTGGGGTTGCCAAAATAAGCGGACATGGGGTGGCTACTACCAACACCGCGAGCACACGGTTGATATCATGAGAAATAAAATAAGCACCTATCGAAATGATTGTCGTTAAAATCGTAAAAACTGTGCTATAGCGATCCGCCAAACGAATAAATGGTGACTTTTCTTCTTGGGCATGACGAACCATTTCAACAATTTTGTGGTATGTGGAATCATTATCTTTTCTCGTCACTTGCATCACCAGCATATTGCCCACATTTATCGTTCCACTTCTAATCTGATCATCTTTCATTTTTTCAATCACATATGGTTCGCCTGTTAGCGAAGACTCATCGGTAATTGCCTCATCAGAAATCAAGGTTCCATCTAACGGAACCACTTCGCCTTTACGAACAATGATTTTCTCACCTACATTTACCTCAGCTACCTTCTTTTTAACATCCGACTTTCCTTCGTTCCACAAAACAACCTCATGTGGAATTCTGTCGGTTAAACCAGTTAAAGATTCTTTGGCTTTCGCCATGCCATAATTCTCCAGAGCCTTTCCACCAGTAAACATGAGTACTATTACCAAACCGATCAAATACTGCCCGGTAAATACACTCAAACAAATAGCCAGTATGGCAATATAATCTAGTGCGAATTGCTTCTTTAGAATAGAAAGAACGGTTTCTTTTATTAAACCAAAACTACCAAGCAAAACTGTGATAATTGCCACAATGTGAGCGAGCAGATTACTGATACTCAAGGTTATCAAATAAATCAAAATACCTACCAAAACTAAAATTGGTATGTAGAAGTTAGAAAAAAATTTCAGGAATTTTTTCATTAAATTGTATAGATAATTAACTTACTTTACCATTTTTACATCCTCGTACTTTTTCCACAAGAAATAAGTGATAAATAATACAATCAAAAAGATAGCCGGAGAAATAATGGTAATGATAGGGTCGTGCAAAAAATAGTGCGAAGCACCGGCGCCAAGAAAATTGATGCAAAAACCTGCATAGGCCCATTCTTTAAGCACGCGGAAAAATGGCTGGACAATACATACACATCCAATTACTTGTGCAATTCCCATTATGGTTAACAAATAGGCTGGGTATCCCAGATGTTTAAGAATATCAACCCCCTGTTGAACGCCTACTATTTTAGCTATTCCGTCTCCAAGCATGAACAGTGCGAACAAAATAGTTAATGTCCAATATAGAATGTCGATTAGCTTTGATTTCATAGTCAATTTAAATTAATTAGAATGTATGGTTCGTATGTAATAGTACCACAAAACATGAAAAAATAAACAGGTCTATTTCACAATAGTAATAATTTCCGAAAATCCAATTTTTTCAATAAAGTACCGATCATGTGAAACCACGATCATCGCCATGTGCGCCCCAACAATGAAAGATTCCAGTTCTTCCCGAGTGTAGACATCTAAATGATTTGTCGGTTCATCTAAAACTAAAATATTGGGTTGTTTGGTAAGAAGAATTGCCAGATCAAGCCTTTTTAACTGACCAAAACTCAGGCTACCCACACTGCTCATTACTTGGTCCACACCAAACAGGAAACGAGCAAGTATTTTCCTTGATTGCGGTTCAATGATTCCTGTTTTGGCTTCGAACTCATGAATAATACTTTTTTCCTTGTTCAAATCGCTAAATTGTTTCAAATAACCAATTTTCACATTTTCTCCAACAACTATTTCACCTTCAAAATGTGTATCTAGTCCCGTAATAATATTAAGCAGGGTCGTTTTTCCACTACCGTTTTTTCCTTTGATCAAGATTTTTTCATTTTTATGAATATCAAAACAAACGTTTTCAAAAACGATATTCTGATCATATTTTTTGGAAACCACTTTAACCTTAAGTATTCTTCCGCGTTCAGAAGAGTCTAGGTTGCTTATTTTGATTTCTGGATCTGCAGCCGGCTTATCCATTTGAGTCACTTTTAATTTGGCCAAACGTGCTTTTTTGCTTGCAACTATACTGCTGAATCGATACTTAGGGTGCATCTCATGTACACGCAACCACTGTTCAAGCTCTTCTATTTCTTTGGCTTCGTGATTGTATTCCTGCATTTTTTTATCGAACAGCCTTTTTTTCTCTGTCATGAAATTATCATAGTTACCACTAAATACATTTATTTCTTTACTATCTGAATCAATTTCCCAAATCTTATCGACTGTTTGGTTGATAAGGTAACGATCATGAGAAACAATGATGGCAGAGCCTTTGAAATTTTTGATAAATTCTATCAACCACTCCACACCATCGTCGTCCAGATTATTTGTGGGTTCATCTAACAATAAAATCGTCGGATCATCCAGAAGTAACCCCGCTAAAAATACTTTAATTTTTTCACCCCCACTAAGGTTGGACGTGTTTTTGATCAGGTATTCATCGACCAAACCCACTTCAGCCAAAACCTGATCAATTTTATATTCCATCCACGGTTCTTCAAGCTTTTTTTCCCAATATTCACCAACTAATTCATCTTTTGGAAAATGAATTTCCTGTGGCAAATAGGCAATTTTTTCGTTTAGCAAACCAAAATCGCCCGAGGTCGGCTTTAATTCTCGAGTAATTATTTTTAACAATGTTGATTTTCCACAGCCATTTCTACCCACGAGAGCTACTTTTTTCTTAGAATTACTATCCAAGGAAATATTCACGTTTTTAAATATGGTGTGCGCGTTAATGGTAAATGATAGTTGATTTGTTTTTAACATAAGAAGAAATAAAAAACCCAGCCTTTTGAGGGGCTGGGAAGTGAAATTTTTTGTAAAAAATTTAACAGTAATTAGCCCCTGATCCACCTATAAAAACCAAAAAATATGCCAAAGAAGCTCTTTTGAAGAGAAAGCTTTTGACCGCTAGGGCTTTGTTAAGTTGTGATTGGTGTAACTTTTTTAACATAATTGATAATCTTAGGCTATCTTGGGATTTTTGTCAAACATGTGAGCCTAAAGATTAGATTTATCCCTATTTTCAAAATGAAACAAACATTCTAAGTTACCTAATTTTTCCAAACTCATTTCCCGTGCTTTTTTATGGTCTGCGTCGATTGGGCAAACACTTGAACCGGAGGCATTCTTAGCTTTTTCAAAATCTTCTGCTTCCATAAAATAATAAACACTTTCTCCATCTTCAGACATAAAACAAGCTTCAGAAACAACTCCTTCGTTTTTTAAAGTTTCAATTACTTCGTCTTTTCTACGCTTTAGTTCTTCCGACCAATCTAGCCAAATTTTTTTTCCGTTTTCTTTGAATTTTAGTTTAACGAGTTTTACTTGGGTCATAAATTTTTGTTATTTTTTAAGTCTAGAATATTTTTTTGCAATTACATTAAATACATGCCAATGTTTCATTTCTCCAACGGCAGGCAAAGCATCATATTCTTCTTCATTAAACTCTAAAATCTCCATATCAGAGAGCATGTCTTCAACTTGTTTTCTGGTGTGAAAAGTAAGATTAGGCCTAGTTTGTTTCCAACTATCGTTTTCCCCAAAAAATTGACCAACCAATATACTATTTGGTTTTAAAGAATTTTTAATTTTTCTAAACACTTCTTTAAATGAAGTTGGGGGAATAAACGGAATAGAAAACTGAGCATTTATTAAATCAAATTTTTCACTAGGAAATACATGCTCTTCAAAAGAAGAAATTGTATACTCGATCTTATTTTTCTCTTGATCTGAAAAATTATCACAAATTGTTTGAGCAGAATTTATTTTATCTAATGCCACCACTTTTTTAAAACCATGCTGTACTAAATATTTTGTATCAACAAGTGCACCACAACCCAAATCAAGTGCACAATCTTTTTCTTCCACAAAATCCAATGCTTTTATGAGCCATGGTCGTGGTGGGTTATTTTTAGTTTTTTTAATGTATTCATTCCAAGTCATGTGATTTTATCTATTAATCATGGGTTTAATTTTTCATATTAAATATACCCACCAAGTACTTAGCAGGGACATTTTCAGGGCTCTTTTCTATGTTTTCATGTATACGCATTTCCTCTTGAGGGACATCCATAACAACCACCACTGCGTCATCAAAAGAAAATCGTGGGTCATTGCTGGAATATTCACAATCTTCGGCTCTGCTCCACGAACGGGCAGTGGATGAAAGTGTTCCCGAATAATTAAGACCGCTACTTTTAACCTCTTCCGCTGAATTTTTATTTGTAATATGCACAACCCTTTGGAACCCCTCTTTTAGAGGTGGTAATTTATCAATGGAGGTTGCAAAATATTCACGTTTTGAAATATGTTCGCTCATAAAATATTATATTTATTGTTACTTAACATTCTCCTTTTCCCATTCATGCCAAAGTTGAATACATCGTGTGTTTTCAATTTTGGATTTTTCCATAAGTTTCTCATTGTTGTGCATGCTTTTCCAATCACCACGATCATTATTGCCGAGCGCTTTGGCAAATCGATCTCTAAAAAAACGAGGAGCGCCTAGTTTGGTATCAACTAACCACTGCTTATTGCCAATGGAGAAAAATAGATACTTTTGATCGGCTTCAAAAACTTCTTTTAATTGTTTTAAATCATTAAACTCTTCCAAGTTCTCAATACCTTCTGGCACTATCTGTTCTGGATTTCCCGAAAAGGGTAGTAAATGAATATGAGAATGAAAAACAGTTTGACCTATTTTTCCATGCTCAAAAGTACTGACCTCGCCATAATAATGTTGAATAAACTTAAACACTTTATTATACAGAAATTGAAACTCTTCAAATAACTCCACTGAGAATTCGCCAATACACGAGAGATGTTCTTTTGGAATAAGTAAAATATGACCCTCAACCAGGGGGTGGTGATCACAAACTATGTAAAAATTTTCAGTTTCATCTATGTAATCTATAAACGCCTGCGATGTTCGGTCGCAATGATGACAGTGTTCACGGATATATTGTTCTGACAATTTATCGATGTTTGAATTCGTATCCATACTATTTTACTTAAATTTCAAGAATATATTTTAGAATCACAACCCCTTGCTATATGACTTTGTATCGACTAAAAATTTAAACCGTTTTCTACCAAAATCATCCTTAGATTACTTAAAGATTAATATTAGTAATGAAATTAGTCAATTTATTAAGCTTTACCTCTAAACGACCCTCTTTCTGTTGTCCGTAGAATAAAACTTACCACAATAACAAAAAACAGCTTTTTCAGGACTGTTTTTGTTAAAATATTTATTTACTCAGTAGATATTTTACTACTATATCAACTAGACAAACTACCAAACATTACTTAGCCCTAATTGGCCGGTCATTTTCATTCTGCCAACCAGGCGGAGCGTCTAGGGGTCGTACATAAATTTTACCCCCTCCCTGAGCACGATCCCATTTATCATAGGGAGGAGCAAGAGAGTCTCCTTTCTTCGATGTAGACGGTTTTTCCCAGCGGTCTGGTTGGTTGGCCAACAGTTTCTTTTTAAACACCTGTTCAGCAATATGTCGAATTAATGCCGGATCTACCGCCAGACGTTCAGACAATGCTTTGGCTGTTGATTCAGGTAATAAAATTTCTAGAGAAAGTGTTTGTCCTGGTCTACCATCATATTCAGTCCACTTTGTTGAGGAATCAGAGTCGTCAGCAACTTCTGCTTTATAAACTAAAGATACCGCTTGTTCAGCTTTGCCATTTTTTACTAATTCTG
>DALYEE010000004.1:5425-15203 GCA_031972655.1 Candidatus Magasanikiibacteriota bacterium | reverse complement strand
CCGTGGTTCTCTACCAGCTTCTCTCCTTCCTTCAGGCTTTGCACCAACACCAAAAAAACCTTTCTTTGCCGGTACTGTTTCATATACTGGTTTTGTGGCTCGCTGAAAAGCAACAACCTCATTTCTTTTGTGTTTTTTTAACGTGTCATTTGAATCAATAACTGTACTTGGTGTTTGTTCATAAAACGATCCCCAAATTTCATTAGAAGTATCATTAAAAACTTCTTTCGAAGCCACACTATCACCAACAACTGTTTGAAACCCGTTATTATTAGAACGATCTCTTTGTTGAGGCAAGTCGTCTTTGTGAAGACACGTGTGTATTTTAAACCCACCCTGCTCTAAAACTTCTTGGATATATTTCTCACGCTCTCTTTCAAGTACTTCTGGTGGTGGAGGGAAACCCTCTCTTTTCCGAATATCTGCAAGAGCTGCGGCGGATTTTTCTTTATTCACAACTTCAGCTTTCTGTCTTGTCGCAGCTCTTTGCTCTGCCTCAGCTTCTTGATCAGCCATTTGTTTGGCCAACTGCTCTTGTTGCCATTTTTTAAAATCTACGCGGTTTTTAAAATTGCCTTCCCTATTTTGATTTAAAAATGTTACCAATCCATCGTAAGCTTCTCTGTCTGCCTCAGCAGTATCATAGTCCTCTGTTGTACCCACCGCATCGTTGGCTTCTTTCGCTACTTCAGTAACATTTTTTTGTAATAATTCAAAATTACCGTTTGCAGCCATCACTTCAGGGGTCAATAATTCAATGCGTTTTCGTGCTTCTTCTAATGTTCTTGTATACATTTTTATTTCGGCTTGAGATTTTTTGCGTACCGCTTCATCACGTAGTCCCGTTAGCCTAGCAATTTCAAAATAGGCAAACTGTACCAACTCACTAGGTGAGGGTCCTGTGCTGGTCTTAGCACCTTCCACTCTTTCAACAATTGGGCTCATATAAGAATTTGTTAGAGTTAAAATGAAAACTTTTTTGCAAACCGTAGAATTTTCTCAAAAATTATATCATAAAATATGAATCATATTCAAATTATAATTTATTTTTTCAACACAGTTTGGTATAAAAATTCATTCTAGAGACAAGCTAGATGGCTTTATTTTAAAGCATCAACTACCATGGAGATTGTTTAGTCTATTCGTAATAATCTACTTAATAAAGCACTACAATTAGTTATTTTAACCACTAAGAAACCAGATAAAAAGTAGTTAGCAACAAACTACCCCACCACCCTATATCAGACACAACTAAACTAATCGCTATTTTCCATTGCCATGAAAATGGAATCGGTTCACCGGAACGATTTTCTTTTTCGCGCTGTAGTAAGAATGGACTAACTTTAAAAGAAAGGAAGCAGCCGTTTAAAAGCAACATCCCTGCTAGGCAAAGTTGAGCAAGCGGAATCCCGCGCAAACCATAGTTTCGATAAAAAATAAATCCACCAATCGTGCCCAAGGTGATACCAAGCCAAATAAGAGGTTTTGTAACTTTATGGGTTCTGGTAGCAGTTTCGGTCCAATATCTTGATTTTCTACCCAAGAAACCCTGAATATCTACAACGGTAACAGCACCCAACCCCACCACAAATCCAGAAAGTATAAAAAATAAACCTAAAAAATCTAACCAATGAATTCCTCCCCACATATTGTTTATTTTAAAAATATAATTTTCAAAAATAACATAAACCCAAAAAGTGCATTAATTATTGGAAAAAACCAATAGATTTTATTTATTTTCTCGGGATTTATTAAAACAAAAACTGCTAGCAAAGGATATATCAGACCCAGTAAGCTCCATGGATATAGATTCGTATACTTACTGACTAGCAAAAAGCTCGCTGTCCAAAATACAAAACAAATTATCGTTGACACTTTAAACCCAAAAACTACCGCGGTCGTTTTTAAACCTGCTTTTTTGTCACTAGCTATATCTGGAATAGCGGAAAAAAGGTGCATGGCGCTCGTCCAAAAAAATATCGCTAGAACTATTGGCCAAGAAATTATCTTGCCGGATATTTGAGCATATCCTACTAAAGCAGGGATTCCATATAGAATATTTGATGCAAAATCAACTATCGGTTTTGCTTTAAAGCGCAGAGGTGGTGCGCTGTAAAAAAAAGATAGAAATAGAAATATACATAGCAAAATTTGGGCCGTAATACTGGTGTTTGAGAATAAAGCCAAGGATGCAAAAAAACATAGCAATGTGGTACGTGCGAGCTTTTTACGTTCAGAGCTTTGTAGCAAATGTTCATGAGTAATTTTCTTGTCATTATACTGATCGGTATCATTGTCAAAATAATCATTAACTCCGTATAAAAAAATATTCGCTATAATTAAAAAAAATAAAAAATAAACAGCAAATTTTGCTGAAATAAAATCATTCAGATTGTTAACACCAGCGGCGTAGCCCAACAAATAAGGGCCAGCCAAATAAAGCCAAAATCTTGGCCTCGATATCTTAAAAATAAATTTCAGATAATTCGTCATTTGGAACGATTAAGATTATAATCTGTCAGCATGGCTAACATTTCGTTTTGCTTAGAATTATTTTTCATTTTTCGTACAATATCGTACGCTTTTTTGATTTGAACATCTAACTGCTTTTCAATAAGCTCGCTAACTTTATATTTAGAAATTAAACTACGAACATAGGCTAGTTGTTTTGGTGATATATTCTCATTACCAAAAATAGTGTGCAGCTCTTTTTTTTCTTTGATCGAGCATTTTTCAAAAAGAAAAAAATAATACAAAGTCTTTTTTCCCTCACGAACATCTGATCCAACCGGTTTACCAATCTCTTTCACATCACCCATCATTCCAATTTCATCATCTTTTATTTGGAATATAAGACCTAAGTGCTCACCAAATTTTTCCAATTTCTTAATAGCTTCAGGTTTCTTGGATAGAGCGATTGAGCCAAGAACAAGTGGTAGAGAAAATGTATATCGTGCAGTTTTATAACAATATAAATTGAGAATGTCTTCACAAGTTACTTTTTGGGTATTTGAGCCAGAAACAACATCTTGAATTTGACCAAAGCCAACTCGCACCAATTCGTTGGATAAAAAATTGATAAGCTCTTGATTTTTTTGGGTTGAATCGTTTTTTATACTAGACAATAGGTCGAAACATAAAAATATAACAATGTCGCCAATGCAAATTCCCAAATTAATACCCAGCTTTTCAGCGTTCTTTATGCCCTGTTTTTTTGCCCAGTCCTGATAAAAAGCATAAACTGTTTTTTCACCGCGACGCAGGCTATCTTCATCCATAATATCATCGTGGATCAAAAGAGCGGCATGAATAATTTCCATAGCCGAAGCAATTTTTAAACACAATTCATCTGGTTTAGAACCCAAAAAAATATAGGTAAAATAGACCAAACCACCACGAACCATCTTTCCTTTTCCTACAAAGTTCTTTAGTTGTTTAAAAATCAGCGGGGCAAGCGGGCTAACGTTTTTAAACTCTTTTTCTTTTTTGGACAAATAGCTGTTCAAAAATAACTCAATTTGTTTTTTGGGACTTTTGAAATCTAAAATCATACGTATTTATAAAGCAAAACAATTATAAACTATGCTGGTAAGGATTCTCAATTTATGTGGTTTAACTTTTTTATGAAAAACGATGAGTGGATTTTTTGAAATAATCCGAGCAGTCAATCGATATATGTCTGAGGCTGCTTTAATAGGTACCAAATATCTTTTTGGGATATAACGGAACCCTTTTTCACCTTCGTTTTGCCATTGGTAATATTGTTCAATGGCCTGCCTCATAAATATACAAAACTCAGCTTGTTTTGTTAGAATTTCAGAATGTTCTAAAGTTTTTAAACCATGAATTTTTCTAGTATTTTCTGGAAAGTAACACCTGCCCAAACCATTATCTTCTGCTACATCCCGGATAAAATTTATATATTGAAACGCTCTCCCAAGCATTTGTGCCGAGGGGTATGACTCAGCAGGAAGATCTAAAATTTTACACATCACTAAACCAATAATTTCTGCTGATCCATATAAATATTCTGAAAGTTCTTCCATTGTTTGATAATTTTTTTTGTAAGTATCAAGAGTCATTGAGTGAAAAAAGGCTTCAATCCATACCTCCGGAATGTTCTTTCTTTTCATAAAATCAACAAACAAATCAATGATCTCGTTGCCACATTTACTACCAGACAATGATTTATTGTAGTTTTCTTTGAAAGTATTAAACTCGTCAATTTTTGCTGGAATACTATCTACTAAATCATCTGCTGTACGGACAAAACTGTAAAAAACAAAAACATCGTCGCGAATATTTTTTGGAAAAAAAAGGCTTGTTGTAAAAAACGTTTTGCTACCGGTTTTAAATATTCTATAGATTGTAGAATTAACCATATTTTTTCTTAATATCATCCGCGACGAGCTGGGAGGAGATTAAACACATCGGCATACCAATACCAGGATGCGTGTATTGTCCGGTGTAAAATAAATTCGCCACTTTTTTGCTTTGATGTCTAGGGCGAAAAATCGCTGTCTGCCTCAACGTATGACTTAAACCAAGAGCGGTACCTTTATAAGCATTATATCGAGAGGAAAAATCCTGCTGACTAAATATCTTTTTCACCACAATATTACTCGAAATAGTTTCGCCAAGTGTTTTTTCTAAACTGGTTATTATTTTTTCAGCGTACGTATTTCGGAGCTCTTCACCATCTTCCAACCCTGCGGCAACGGGCACCAAGACAAACAGATTTTCACTATCTTCTGGAGCAACACTCGGATCTGTTTTTGATGGGCACGAAACATAATATGATGGAAATTCTGGCCATTCCGGTTTTTCAAATATAGAATCAAAATGGCGCATCCAATCATGATCAAAAAATAAGTTATGGTGAGTTAAGCCATTAATTTTTTTATTTATTCCCAAAAACAAAATATAGGCGGATGGAGCAATGGTTCTTTTTTCCCAATAGGATTCTTTGTAAGTTTGAGCTTCTTTATCGAGCAGTTGAGTTTCAACAAAGTGATAATCGGCATTGGCGACCACAATATCCGCTGGTATCACACCATGTGCTGTTTGCACACCAGTTGTTGTGCCATTTTCAGTAATTATTTTTGTAACTGGAGAATTAAACACAAAATTAACACCCAGCGATTTGCACAGGTTTTCCATTGCCTCTACCACCTTGCCTATACCTCCATCAGGGTACCAAACACCCAAATTAAAATCGATATGTGACATAAGCGAATAAATAGCCGGCGTGTTTTTGGGAGCGCCACCTAAAAATACCATGCTATATTCTAATATTTTGCGTAATTTTTCTGATTTAAAATATCTTTTCGTGTACTTGTCCAAAGATTCAAAAACATGCAACTTACTACCTTCTACCAACATACGACGATTGAAGAATTGAAGAACCGAGGTGTAATCGCGATATAAGAAGTCTCGCATGGAAACGTTGTATTGGTATTCTGATTGGGCCAAATAGGTAACCAATTTTTCACCCGCTCCAGCTTCGATCTGTTCAAATTTTTCTTTATTTTTTTCTAAATCGGCGGATAAATCAACAAAGTCTCCGGGTTCGTAAAAAATTCTGTATGCTGGATCAAGTCTTTTTAAATTATAATAATCTTCAGGCTTCTTACCAAACTGCGCAAAGAAATTGTTAAAAACATCGGGCATCAAATACCACGACGGACCCATATCAAAAACAAAACCTTTTTCCTTAAAAACACTTGCTCTACCGCCAGACTGTTCATTTTTTTCAACTACTGTTACTTCAAAACCATCCCGAGCTAAAAATGCTGCCGCAGATAGCCCACCAAAACCAGAACCAATAACAACTACTTTTTTATTCATACAAAAATTGTTTTAAAATCACACGCCACGAACGATGATTTACCACCATAAATAATATACCTACTAAAAATGGTAGGTATAAACTTTTCCAAAAAGAAACAGCAAGTAAAAAAATAAAAAGACAATAGAAGCTTGTGCTTAAAGTTTGAGGTAGAGGTGTGTTGCGACCCGCGCGCTTGACTAGGGAGCTAAAAATTAAAACTCCAACAAATGCAGAAATAACCCAGCCAAAAAAATTCACTAGTGGCACACCATAATATATACCACCATTTGGCCAATACCACCAACCCAAACTTACAGCTACAGGATCAAGCAATAGATCACTCCAAACCATTAAGCCTATGGTACTTAAACATAACTTCCAGAATGAACCACGTGAAAAAGCTGATGAAATAGCAAAACACCCGCACAAAATCATTATCCAAGCGAAAGGAGTTGTCACAGGGACAGAGTTAAAGATTTTATATCCGGCTTGGATATTATAAACAAAATGACCGTAGGGAAACCCTGTGTTCAAAGCAAAATATTCAACTATTACAGCGACAAGCCCAATAATCAGTAGTATATACAGGTTATTTTTACCCGCCCATTTGGTAAAATAATAAAAGGTTGGTAATGCTAAAAAAATAGTAAAAAAAGTTGAAATTAGAATGTAAGAGTTGTTAAAATGGATTGTTGAAGTAAAAAAAGCTGCGGTGGTTAAAAAAAATAGAACCAACAAAGTAATGCTCAATCTAACATAGCTAAAACGAGGTGCCATATCTATACTCCATAATCATTAATTTTAGCTAAAATAACACATAATTAACATTTACACAACCTGTAATTTCTTGTTCTATTTATAGATTGAGCTAGTTTTTATTTTTTTAAACATCTGGTACCCATTGCTAAAAAGAACAACAAAGAATGAAGAAATTAAAATTGCTTGATCTAACTGATCGGTATTTGCTAAAGTTAATTTTAAAAAGATGCGAATGATTTGCGCTCCCGGAACAATAAAAATCAATGCTCCACAAGTGGCTCCTATATGAAATTTCCAATCAGCGGAATTCCATCTTCTAAAATTATTTACTTTAGAAATTAACGGACCGATAAAAACAATCATCGCAAATGCTAGAATACTCCCTGAAACAATCTGAAGCCCCATAAAGGCAACCTGGTGACCAAATAGTAGGTTGGGTGTTAAAAACCATTGTATAAGAAGTGATAAATAGGGAAAAAATGTAATTTGCAATAGAGCACTTATTTTTTCAGGCAAATATTGTATTAAAATAAATTGAAACCAAAAAAGAAAAAAGGTTAGAACAATCGTGCCTCTAAAAAACCATAGCTTATCTGCTTCGGAAAGCGGATACATATTCTGGTTAATGTAGAAATAGTAGGCGGCAAATAAAGGTAAAATAATATTACTCACCAAATGAATACCCCATAAAATAAATACGACGGTTTGATTATCTTCTTTTGTGCTAGTAGATATTTTTTTAAAAGTTGGAGACATATACCCTTTGTTTAAGATTTCATCTGCATGTCACTAGTATAGCACAAATAGTAATCAACCCTTTTTTAAAAAAGTACCAAAAATTACGGTGGATAACTTTATTCAAAAAAAGTGCTATAGTATGTCTATTAAAGAATATGTAGTAGTAAAAATTCATTTTAACCACTATATCTAGTAATTACTATGGCCGTACCGCATCAAGAATACCGCTGCAGAAACTGCAAAAAACTTCTCTTTAAAGGGTGGCTGGTGGAAGGAGAAGTAGAAGTAAAATGCAAAACCTGCCACGATCTTACGTTAATAAAAGAATCGAAATTTGATGAAATGCTCTGTGCAATTCTACCGTGCCCTGGCCGTGTAAAACCAAAATAAATTCCTAAAATTAATCTACTTACCTTCGAAGCTCAAAGAAGCTCACCTACATGGTGGGTTTTTGTTTTTAAATTAAATAAGTATGCCGATTACCAAAATTCAAAAAAGAAATGGGGCCATTGTTGACTTTAATTTCCGAAAAATTGAACAGGCTATTTTTAAAGCAATGACCGCCGCCGGACAGTCAGATTCTGAAAAAGCTAAACTTCTTGCCCAAAAGGTATTACTGAACCTCGAAGAAAACTACTTCGATTTAGTACCAACAGTTGAAATCACTCAAGACACGGTAGAAGAAATACTTATTATCGAAGGTTTAGCGGATGTTGCCAAAAAATACATACTATACCGAGCCGATCATTCAAAAATTCGCGAACAAAAAAATGTGGTGGTGGAGGTGGAAAAAACTATTGGTGAGTATTTGAGCAAATTAGACTGGCGGGTTAATGCTAACTCTAACCAAGGATATTCGCTTGGTGGAATGATTCTGAATACTGCCGGCAAAGTAACAGCAAACTATTGGCTTTCTCATATCTATCCTTCTCATGTAGGTGACGCGCATCGAAATGGTGATATTCACATTCATGATTTAGATATGTTTTCTGGCTACTGTGCGGGGTGGAGCTTGCGAGTTTTACTGGAAGAAGGATTTAATGGTGTACCTGACAAAATTGAGTCCGGCCCACCCAAACACCTCTCCTCGGCAGTAGCGCAAATGGTTAATTTTTTAGGCACACTTCAAAACGAATGGGCAGGAGCACAAGCATTTTCAAGTTTCGATACGTATCTGGCGCCTTTTGTAAAAAAATATGAGCTAGAAATTCGCAATGATTTAAAGAATGAACAAATCTCGTTTCCTAGCAATGAGGCACAAGAAAACTATATTGCACGTAAGGTATACGAATATGTGTATCAAAATATGCAATCATTTGTGTTTAATTTAAATATTCCTTCGCGCTGGGGAACACAAACACCTTTTACCAACATAACTCTAGATTGGAACTGCCCAACGGATTTGCAACCAAAAAGATTGCTCCTCGGAGGAACTCCGTTCGCTTTTACATTTGGGGAGCTGCAGAAGGAAATGGATATTATAAACCAAGCATTTATCGAAGTCATGACCAAAGGTGATGCCAAAGGTCGAACGTTTACTTTTCCTATTCCAACTTATAACATTACTAAGGATTTTGCTTGGGAAGAAAGTAAGAATTTACCATTGTTTGAAATGACAGCAAAATATGGCACACCCTATTTTCAGAATTTTATAAATTCCGATCTTAATCCGGGTGATGTACGCTCCATGTGCTGTAGATTACAATTAGACATGAAGGAACTGAGGAAACGTGGAGGTGGCCTGTTTGGTTCCGCAGAAATGACTGGTTCGATTGGTGTAGTAACCATCAATGCGGCCAGAATTGGTTATACAAACAAACACGATGAACAAGGTTTTATCAATCGACTCGAATACTTAATGAATACCGCCAAAACATCTTTGGAAATTAAACGACAAGAGATACAAAAATGGATTCATGCCGGCCTATTCCCGTACACCAAAAGATACTTGGGATACTTAAAAAATCATTTTTCTACCATCGGCATTAATGGTTTAAATGAAGCTATTCGCAATTTTACTGATGACAAAGAAAATATTACTACTGCTTGGGGCCAACAATTTGCTACACGTATTCTTGATATCATGCGTGAAAAATTGCAAGATTTTCAAACTGAAACAAAAAATTTGTACAACCTGGAAGCTACACCTGCGGAAGGAACAACGTATCGGTTTGCCAAAGAAGATCAAAAAAGGTTCTCGGATATTTTACAAGCTGGCACTAAAGAAGCTCCTTATTATACAAATTCATCACAACTACCGGTTGGATACAGTGATGATTTATTCGAAGTATTACAACTACAAGATAATTTGCAAAAAAAATATACGGGTGGCACGGTGCTGCATTGCTATATGACTGAAAAAATTTCAAGCGGTGTAGCCTGCCGTAACTTGGTGCGTAAAATTTTAAGCAACTTCAAGTTACCCTACATAACCATCACTCCTACTTTTTC
>DALYEE010000004.1:0-5325 GCA_031972655.1 Candidatus Magasanikiibacteriota bacterium | reverse complement strand
CGAAAACATTTCAAAGAATGTGTTGCAGCAAATAATGAATTTGTGCAGTGCTTTACCCAAACTATTTAGGCTATGCTAATTTCTGGTATTCAAAAATTGACTCTGCTTGATTTTCCAGAAAAAACCGCTTGCATTATTTTTACCCCCGGCTGTAATTTTCGTTGCGGATACTGTCATAACCCAGAATTTGTTCTACCAGAAAAAATTCTAGAACTAAAAAATTCTTTTATTCCAGAAGAAATATTTTTTAATTTTTTGAAGCAAAGAAAAGACTTGCTAGACGGAGTAGTTATCAGTGGTGGAGAACCGACGATCATGCCAGATCTGTTATCTTTTATGAGCAAAGTTAAAGAAATGGGATTTTTGGTAAAATTGGATACGAATGGAAATCGTCCAACACTGCTACAAAAAGCTATTGATAACAAATTAGTTGACTATATTGCCATGGATGTGAAAACAAGCCTAGAAGAATATCCTAAACTAGTAGGACCAGTTGTAAAACCAAACAATATCGCTGAAAGCGTCAGAATATTAGTAAAAAATGAAGTTGATTACGAATTTCGATCTACTCTTATAAAAGAAATCCACTCTAATACCACCTTGAATCAAATGAGCTCGTTACTTCAAGGTGCAAGAAGACTTTACTTACAGACATTCCGTCCCGGCCATACACTTAAAGCAGAATTTCAAACATTTCATCCATTCTCAAAACAAGAGATGGAGAATGTTTCTTTTATATTTAAAAATAACATCGAGGAAGTCAGTATACGGTAAAACTACTTTTTCCACCTAGGTGCGAATTTGATCATGTATGTATAGAATTTTGCTAAATATTTGTTTGTTCCATTATTAATCATGCTTTCATAGCAAACTTTTTGAAAGTCTTTCAGATCATTGCCTTCATAACAAAGTTTCCCATTCTTAAAACACAGACTGCAATATTTATCAGATTCACGCTTGCCCGGATCTTTATAAAAAGGCATCAAGCAACTTTCACATTTTGTACAATCTTTTTTAGTCATATATTTTTGAATTATTCTTGATCGTAGGCTTTTTTTAATCCGGCAATATCAATTTTGGTCATTTGCATCATAGCCTGCATGACGCGACCAGATTTTGCCTGGTCTGGATCGCGCATGAGCTGCCACAAGGCAGATGGAATGATTTGCCAGGATAGCCCATATTTATCCTTAAGCCAACCACAACGGCCTTTTTCTCCCCCACTGGAAAGTTTTTCCCAGAGCTCATCCACCTCTTCTTGGGTTTCGCAATTTACGTAGAGAGAAATCGCTTCGGTAAATTTGTACATTGGCCCACCGTTGAGAGTCATAAATTGCTGACCATCGATTTCAAACATTCCACCCATTGGGTTGGTATTAACGATTTTTGAGTTGGGAAAAATGGAAACGTAGTAATTCATAGCTTCTTCGGCTTGGCCATCGAACCATAAAAAAGGCGTGACTTTTTGCATATCTTTTTAGATTAAAAATATCCTAATTAATACCCATACTATAGCATTTGTTTTCTTTATTGCAAGCCAAAGGAAATACTTATCACCAGAATATTTAAAATAAAAGAGCACCCGTAAAAGGTGCGGAATTCTCTTTGAAATTAATCTATCCTATGGAGCCCTTGATCCAGCGGAGATATAGACAATCTTTCTCAAGTTTCAGCTGAACAATACGAGCAATTTGTTGAGGATCAATACCTCCTGTGATTGCTAAACGAAGTTCTGCTGCTCTGATTTCGGCAGCAATCACTTGTTGAATCTCAACAATATCACACGGTCGATATGCGCTCGCAGTAAGCTCGCCCAACCGACCAAATAATTCCGGTCGCATACTGCGCAACGTGGTGTTATCCGGCATCAATCGAACATTCCAACGATCCATGATATTTACCACACCTGGAGTGGCTTTATAAAGGCCTTTGACAAAAAGTACACGGGTAGAGCAGCCATAGTGCCTTTGCCAACCCTTAAGCAAATCATATAGCTCTGGCCCATTATGAACAAACCGATCAGAAATCCAGCCGTCACGATCACTTAGGATCAGTTGAATTATATCAAAACCAATTACCCCAATTCTGATAGCCCAATGTCCAATTGGATTTGGCATAAAAACCTCCTTAGTCACTATTTAGCGACTAAAAGATAGTAGTTGAAAAACAGAATTTTGTAAAGATGGAAAAGTTTTAAACTAACGTACTCCAATACGTCCAAAAATGAGTTAGAATGGCTAAAATTATTACTAAATAGAAGGCGAATAATATGGCTAAATGATATTTTTTAAGAATATCCACAATATTTTCTTGATTAGATGAAATTTTGATATTTTTTTCTTCTACATTATACAAAGTGAGATACCAAAACATCGGAATGGTTACTATCCAGACTCCTATACAATATGGGCAAAGGGCTCCAATACGGTAGACGCTTTGGAAAAAAAGCCAATATACAAAAACAAGTGCTAAGGTCATACCTGCCTGAGCACCAAGCCAAAACCAACGACGAAAGCTTGCCCCAGCCTGCATAGCCATACCCACAGTAAGCATCACAGCAAAACCCAGTATCCCAAGCAAAGTATTTGGAAAACCAAATATCGAAGCCTGAGGAGTCTTCATCACGGAACCACAGCTAATTAAAGGACTGAGGTTACACGATGGAATGTAGTTAGCATTTTTAAGCAACTCGAGTTTTTCTATGGTGATGAGGAAAGAAAAAAATAGTCCCAAGATACTACCAACTGTAAGCACATTTTTTAAAGTATTTTTTAAAGTCATAGTTAAAAAATAAACAATAATTTCAATGGAAACTATATCAAAATAAAGTATTTTTGTCACTTTCGGATTATTTGGAAGAACAAAAATAACTAAACTAAGACTATCTTGACCAACACAATATTATTGGCTAGTATTATTTATCAGCTTTGCTGCAATAACAAAGCTGATAAATAAGGAAGGAGGAAACAATGTTAGCACTTTTACTACATCCATTTCTGTATTTCCGCGCATTATGGTTTGTATTCATCACCGATCAACCCAACACTGCGCAGATGAAAAATAAACAACTACAAGACTATAATGAAATGTCAAGGTCTTGGTATAGCATTGTCATGCATTATCAACGGCGTCGAATCGAGCTTCTTGCAAATCGTCTGACAGATGAAAACGGTGTCGAAGCCCGATTCGTAAAATCAGCTTTTTTAGCCACCGACCCCAAGCAGAAGGCAGAGCTCATAGCGGCTGTCAGGGCTAGCATAAGGCATGCGAATGGAGCTTATGAGACAGCTGCGGACATGCTCAAATTCTACTCAGATGGGTACACCCTTTTAATTGACATCGAAGTGATGAGAGCACTCGACAGGCGTCTGAGTGATGCGGAAGAAGGCGTACAGCAGCTGGATGATTTTGCAAAAGAATAACAAATTTATTGTGATTTGATTATTCACGAGAATCTAATTGGACTTCGAGTGGACGGTGAGATTAGTTTGCACTCGACTATCTACTCGTTAGTTCTCAAAAATTTAAGAACTAACGAGTAGTCGAGTGATAAAAAAGATGGCTATATTTAGCCATCTTTTTTATTTGCTCCGAGGGTGGGGCTCGAACCCACGACCAATTGGTTAACAGCCAACTGCTCTACCGCTGAGCTACCTCGGAATATGTTTAAAACAAGATCACTATATAAAAATTGCACTAGATTGTCAATATCTACATTCCCCTACCAAAAATCCAAAAGCCGCCTTTTTATAAGCGGCTTTTTAGAAGCACCAACTGTATACCCCTATTAATTACGAGTTAGTGGTTTGGTACTAGAATAAGACGATCAATACCCACGAAGACTCCTCTTTTTGACTCTGTAGCATCAAAAAATGCTCGAAAAATCAATTCTGGTGACACATCATCAGGTTCTCTTATATCAAAAATTCCCTCTCGTCTAAGAACACTATATAATTTCGGTGCGATGTATCGAATGATTCCCGCAACCGAAGATCTCCCACCTGATGCTTTTAAAAAGACCGGTTTTCCTACATAGGTAACTTGAAACAAACGTAAAGCATCAACCCTCTGTTCACATGTAGTAAACCCGGGAATGAATACACTTTCACCAAAACCTTCTTTTACAAATTTTATAAGTACGTGACACTGCTGAACAGTGTCAGGCATAATCAGACTACGCTCTTCAAAAAAAGGTGCCAATCTTTGACGAACTGGACTAGCTCTCATTTTATCCTCCTCAAAAGATCAGAACATACTTAACCATAAATTAAGAAGGTAGGCAAGATTATTGGCACACACGCTTTTAAAGCAAACTATCGTTTTTATCTGGCTGTTTAACACCCCGGAAAACCACATCAACAATGTTTTCTACTCCAAACTGCCTACCATCCAAAAACCCGGACATGGCAGCCTCTGCCAGCCAGCCGCTTTTTATCCAATCAAAAAGCCATTCATGAGTGTAGAGCGGATCCTGCTGGTCTATCCCCCCAGCGATAGTTTTGAGCCAAGAACGATTAAAATGCTCCTGGCAACCCAAAGGTGGCGCAATAATGATTGGTAGACCCAAAGCAGTGTAAAACGAAAGCTCGCTGGGTTTGGTCCAAAGAATATCTGTAGTACGTAAGGCTTCACTAAAAATCTTAAAATAATCTTCTTTTTCCACTGCAAAAATGATCTTTAAATTTTTGTCTAAGATCTTATTCAAACCAAGCGATTGTATTTTTTTTCTAAAATATAAATAAACATCATTTCTACTACCAGCCACTAAATTGAAGTTTATTTCACCTTTTAACAGCTTTTTTTTAAGACTAAGCAGGATACTATCGGCAATAGAGCGCTGTGCACCCGCTCCTCCTACCGCAAAAGTAAGCGTAAGTGGATGTTCGTGGCGGTCATTAAGTTTGATGGTTTTGAAAAATCTTTTGAGTGTGTGGGCATATTTCTGCCGATAATGCCTTTCTGGATCCAAATTTGTAATTCTTTCAGCAACATCTTTTTTTATAATTGAAAGATCTCTGCCAATATTTTTGTCTGGTAAAGGAAATCCGGTTAAAAAAATATTCTTCTCTTTCACCCCATAAAGCTTAAGCCTTTCAACCACACGTGTAGTGGGAGCCAAAAATTTAATTCTACTTTTATTTGGGTTAAGGGGTGCCCACGCCCTACTGACATCACTATCACAAAGCACAATGTAAATATCATTTTTAAAACCGTGTTCTTCGGCAAAATATGCTACCGTAAAAAACGTAGTGATCAAAGGAATGTTTTCAGAGTTTAAATAAGCAACAAAATCCTTCCCCCACCCATTGCCAATATAGCGATACA
>DALYEE010000003.1:10445-28948 GCA_031972655.1 Candidatus Magasanikiibacteriota bacterium | reverse complement strand
ATGATGGTTACACTGACCAACATGAAGTTTTTTATTTGTATAACCCTTCCGGCAAAGAACCGATGAAGCTTATTGATTCTTCTTTGGTAAAAGAATATACAAACAATGAATTTGAATATTCGATATTTTATCCAACCAATTGGGCGATTGGGGATGTGCGATCCGATAGTTCAGACATGCTTTTTAGTACGATTACTGGAGAGAATATAGAACTCAGAGTTTTTGAAAAAAATAATGCTGAAAATTTTGCTAGTTGGTTTTCTAAATGGGCGCCGAACGAGAAGTTTAATGATCTAGTTGATTTTGAAAGCTATTTTAAACTAAAAGGCCACAAACGGAATGACTCACTCGTGTATTATTTTGAAACAAACTCAAGGGTTTTTGTTATCGTTTATCATGTATCGTTAGGCAGTTCTATTGTGAACTACCCCCATGTGATTGAAACCATGGCACGTAGTTTCCGTTTTTTAAATCCAAAATTAGGCACAGTAAATAATTTTTTGACACCTTCTTCCACAACATCAACTTCCACTTTAGAGAACATTCCAACAACTAAATCAAGTTCGACTGTTAAAAACGCAACAAGCAGCGCTGTGTCACCTAAATATAATCTGTCTGCTACAAGTACCTCTAATTCATCTACTAAATCCCTGTGATAGAAGTAAGTGTTTATAAAACAAGGGACTGTTTTATTTCTTTGACAGCAATAAAAAGAGCGGTGTTGTTGGCTTCTGAAATGGAAAAGAAAATTAAGGGGTCTATAGAGGTGGGTATTTTAAGTAAAAAAGAGATAAAAGATTTAAACAGGCGTTACCGAGGTATCAACAAACCTACCGATGTTCTTTCTTTTGCGTGGGGTGAGGATGCATTTGGGGTAGGTCAAAAGACAAGCCATTCGATAAATAAATCTTTGGGTCAGCTGTATTTGTGTCCAGAAATCATCGAAGAACACGCAAAGCGTTTTGGGGTTGGAAAAAAAGAAGAATTTTTTCGCATGCTAATTCATGGCATGCTGCATTTAGTGGGGTACGATCATGATTTGCCTGTAAGAGCAAATAAAATGTTTTCAAAACAAGAAAAAATTTTAGAGCAAGTAAAGAGGATATAAAAAATTATAATTGTTTATGATTTTAAGTAGAATATTCAAAAGTTTTAAGTATGCCTTTCGTGGTTGGTGGTATGTTTTTAAACATGAAGAAAATTTTCGAATTCAGATGTTTGCAGCGCTTTTTGTTTTGGCGGCAGCTATTTATTTTCCTCTAAGTAAGCAAGAAAGAATTATTATTATTTTCATGATTTTTCTCGTTCTTTTAATGGAAATGGTAAATACAGCTTTAGAATGCTTGATAGATTTGTTAAAACCAAGGCTAAACCACTACGTTTCCTTCATTAAGGATATCATGGCTGGGGCTGTGTTATTGTCTGCATTTTGCGCTGTAACTGTGGGTTTATTCATTTTTTTGCCTTACTTGGTAAGATTGCTTGGATAGTGTATAATGCACTAATTAGAACTGGTATTAAGTTTGTCTAGATTTACCTGTATACCTATATTTACTAAAACCTGCTTTGTATAAACATTGCTGGTGTGAGTCAAATGCTGGGGACTTTTTTGGAAAAGTTAAGGGGGAAATTGGGATGACTCAATACCAGTTCTTAATTTGTTGATTTATGAAGAAAAAAGAAGAAAATTTAATTGCTGGGCTCGATGTTGGATCATCAATGGTTCGGATGGTAGTTGGTCAGTTGGTTGCGTCGGCACATGACGAATTAACCGAGCTACAAATTTTGGGGGCAGCCGAGGTGGCGTCTTCCGGAGTGCACAAGGGAATAGTTAGCAGCATTGAAGATGTTGTGTCTTCACTTTCTGCTTGTTTGGAAGAATTAGAAAGAATGGTTGGAATGCCGGTTACCAAGGTGTGGTTAGGGGTATCGGGTTCACATATATTATCTCAGCAGAGTAAGGGCGTGGTGGCCGTTTCTAAAACGGACAATGAGATATCTGAAGACGACGTCCAAAGAGCGATAGATGCTTCTCGATCTGTGGCCGCTCCTCTTAATTATGAAGTTCTTCATGTTTTGCCAAAGGTTTTCATGGTTGATGGACAACAGGGAATCAAAGATCCGATTGGAATGACTGGAATACGCCTGGAAGTGGATACACAAATCATTTTGGGTTCTTCTGCGCAAATAAAAAATGTTACTAAAGCCGTTTATCGAACAGGATTGGAAATCGACGATCTGGTTTTGTCGATTTTGGCCAATGCGGAAACAGTTTTATCTCAAAGACAAAAAGAGCTTGGTGTTGTAGTGGTAAATATAGGGGCTTCAACAACGAGTTTGGTGGTTTTTGAAGAAGGAGACGTGCTGCATACAGCGGTTATTCCAATAGGTTCAGAACACATCACGAATGATATCGCGATTGGTCTACGAACCGCGATTGATATTGCTGAGGCTGTTAAGATAACTTACGGTGACTGCGCCAGCAGCGCTGTTTCTAAGCGTGAAGAAATTGATCTGTTTGAATTAGGATCAACGGAGCATGAAATGGTAAAAAAACATTATTTATCAGAGATTATTCAAGCAAGAATCGAAGAAATCCTTAGAAGAATAAATCAGGAATTACAAAATATCAAACGAGCTGGGCTTTTGCCAGCAGGAGCTATTTTTACCGGTGGCGGATCAAAGCTTCCGGGTCTAATTGAAGTGGCCAAAAAAATGCTCCGTTTGCCGGTGGCCATGGGTTACCCTTTAAACATTCATAGTAGTGTTACAGATAAAGTTAACGATATTGCTTTTTCAACAGCGGTAGGACTAGTGAAATGGGGAAGTGTGGTTAAAACAAGCCATTACGAAAGCCGTGGATCATCCAGTGGAGCAATGATTAAATTCGGTTCAGTTTCATCCCAGCTTAAAAAATGGTTCAAAAGTTTGATCCCTTAATTTTGTGGATTATTTAGCATTAAAATGAATAAAATAATTTGGAAAAATCTTGACAATACAGCCCTGCAGCTTTATACTTAAAAAATAACCAACATATAACAAGTTGAACACTAAAGTTGCTCAAGGTTAATAAGATATAGTTAATTTTATGCCCCAAGTAAAACCAGATATTGAAACCATCGCTAAAATTAAAGTAGTAGGAGTTGGAGGCTCGGGGGGGTCTACTATCAAGCGTATGGTTGAAGCTAAAGTTCGTGGAGTGGATTTTATTGCCATGAATACAGATATACAAGCACTCCATCATAATCCAGCACCAGCCAAACTACATATCGGTAAATCAGTTACACGAGGTCTTGGTGCGGGTATGGATCCAGAAGTAGGCCGTCGTGCCGCTGAGGAGTCACAAAACGAAATTCGAGACATGCTCAAAGATAGCGATATGGTTTTTATCACCTGTGGTATGGGCGGTGGAACTGGTACGGGAGCTTCTCCTATTGTTGCCGAAATCGCCAGGGAGCTTGGAGCACTAACGGTTGCTATTGTAACCAAACCTTTTTCATTCGAAGGAAGACAGCGCAGTGATTTAGCGGAAAAAGGTTGGGAAGAATTATCCAAGAATGTTGATACTATCATTACCATACCTAACGATCGAATTCTTCAAATTATTGACAAAAAAACCACACTGCTTGATGCGTTTAAAACCGTTGATGAAGTAATGCGCCAAGGCGTGCAAGGAATTTCCGAATTAATCACAATTCCTGGACTTATCAACGTGGATTTTGCAGACGTTAAAACCATTATGCGCGATACAGGTTCAGCCTTGATGGGAATTGGTACTGGCACAGGTGAATCAAGAGCGTCGGAAGCGGCCAAAATGGCCATTTCTAGCCCGCTACTTGAGCTTTCCATCGATGGGGCGAAGGGAATTCTGTTTACTATTACTGGTGGATCAGATTTGACCATGAGTGAAGTTGATGAGGCTGCCAAAATAATCACAAATTCTGCTGCCGAAGATGCCAAGATCATTTTTGGTGCAAACATTGATGAAACAATGAGTAATTCAATTCGTATCACAGTGATTGCCACTGGTTTTGATAGTCGTTCGACTGGTGGTTCAAGTTCTGATGATGCCGCACAAGCTTTTTTTAGAGAAACAAAATATTCACCAACTAATTTTTTGAAAAAAACCCCTCCAACCATGGGATCAAATGATGATAACCAAAAGTTTAAATCATTTACTTCAAAAAATATTTCCAATTCTCAATCACAGCCGGTTACTCCTCCAACTTTAAAAGATGACTCAAAATTCAAAGATGATGACGACACATTAGAAATCCCGGCATTTATTAGAAAAAAAATGGAAATGTAAAAGTATCTAAAAGATACGACCTATGCATTGTCCGGTCTGCAACAACAAGGAAACAAGTGTGGTCGATACCCGGCCAACTGAAGATGGTTTGGCAGTTCGACGTCGCAGAGATTGTGATCGTTGTCACTATCGGTTTTCGACGTTAGAAGAAACCGAATTATTGGATGTTTTTGTAGTTAAAGAGGATGGAAGTCGAGAAGGTTACATTCGCGATAAACTAGAAAATGGCTTGCGGAGATCATTAACGAAAAGACCTTATACTCAAGAAAATTTTCATCGTCTAGTACATATTATCGAGCGAGATATCCAAAAAAAGAAGAGCAGAGAAATCCCCAGCAAAGAGATTGGTGAAATTGTGATGAAACACCTGCGCGGCTTTGATTCTGTTGCGTATATCAGATTTGCCAGTGTTTATAGGGACTTTAAAGATGTTAAGACGTTTGAAAAAGAACTCCGAAAAATTCAGAAACCTGTTGAAAAGAAGTAATTTTACTGATTTATTAAATATTTTATGTCTGATAGCAAACCTACTGTTGAAACAAAAATATTTGGTGAGCCTGTAAAAGATACGAGCCCTCACGCCTTACGTGAGTTGCTGGAGAAAAATTCAAAATGGTCCCATCTGATTTACGAACAAAACAAAAGAACAAATAAAAAAATGACATTATTGTTAATTATTACTAGTGTCATTTTTTTTATTTTTTTAATTCAAACCTTTTTTGGTGCGAGCTTTTTTGTAGTTCAGAATCAAAATAATTTGAAATCATTTTGGTCTAGCCTATTTAAATAATATATGGATCACCGTACTAAAATTGGGGTAACCCTTGGCCCAGCTTGTGAAGATCAAGAAATATTTGAAAAAATGGTAAAAGAAGGAGTAGATTTTATACGTTTAAATTTTTCGCATGGTACCTATGAAACCCATGCTGAGGCAATCAAACTGGTTCGTGAAGTATCCAAAAAACTTGGAAAAAATATCGATGTTTTACAAGATTTACAAGGACCTAAAATTCGTTTAGGCATTCTTCCTGTTGAAGGAGTTTCAATTACCCTCGGACAGTCTGTGGTGCTCAACACCAATTTAGTTGAGTACGCTGGAAATGATTTGCCAGTTACCCTGCCGGATTTAGAAAAATCCCTCCTCTCGGAAGAACGCATTTTAGTTGATGATGGTTTAATTGAGTTAAAGGTTACTAAGATTGAAGGTTCAAGAATAATTACTCAGGCGATCAATGAGGGGGTGCTAAAAAGTCACAAAGGGATGAATTTTCCAGATACTACATTTACTGGAATCCCAGCGCTTTCCGAAAAAGACAGGGCAGATGTGCGGTTTGGTGTTGAGCAGGAGGTAGATATTATAGCCTTGTCTTTTGTAAAGGAACCTGGAGATGTGCAGGAGTTGAAAGATTTAGTAAATGAAATTAAAAAAGATTTAGGAAGTAAAAAAGACGTTCGAATAATTGCCAAGATTGAGCGTCCAGAAGCTGTAAAAAACATTACAAAAATTTTAGGAAAAGTTGACGGTATTATGATAGCCCGTGGAGACTTGGGAATGGAGATGCCGGCAGTAGATTTGCCGATTACTCAAAAGAATTTAATCGAAGCTGCTAAAGCCGCGGATAAGCCTGTGATGGTGGCAACTCAGCTGCTCTATAGTATGGAGCACAATATTCGTCCCTCACGGGCAGAGGTTAATGATATTGCCAATGCAGTGATCGATGGAGCGACTTCACTTCTATTAACCAACGAAACGGCGGTCGGAGAGCATCCGGTTGAAGCCGTAAAGGTATTACACGATACTATTGTGGCGGCGGAAGCATCGAAGTATGACGATAAAAACGACTAAAAAATAACTCTGGATTTTATCCAGAGTTATTTTGTAACTAGCTAATTTTTATATAAAGGAAAATCTTTGGTCAGATTTTTTACGTCTTGTCTTATCTCGCCTAATTTTTTGTCATCTTGATGATTTATAATTGCTAAGTTGATCCATGTGGCAATTAGCTTCATTTCATCTTCTTTCATACCGCGAGTAGTGATTGCTGGGGTACCCAGGCGAATACCAGAGGGGTCCATTGGTGAGCGGGGATCATCTGGTATCATGTTTTTATTTACGGTAATTCCCGCTTTATCTAGAGCAATCTGCGCTTCTTTGCCAGAAACTCCTTTGTTGGTTACGTCGATTAACAATAAATGATTTTCTGTTGTACCAAAGCAGATTTTATAATCAAGTTTTTTGAATTCCTCTTCCAAAGTTTTAGCATTCTTTTTAATTTGCGCAGCGTAAATTTTGAAATCTGGCTGTAATGCTTCTTTAAAAGCGATTGCTTTGGCGGCGATGTTATTTTCGTGTGGGCCGCCTTGAAAACCAGGGAACACCGCTTTATTAATGTCTTTGGCGAATTTTTCTTTACACATGATCATGCCGCCTCGTGGACCGCGCAATGTTTTATGGGTAGTGGTAGTCACAACGTCAAAAAGTGGCACAGGATTGTTCATTACGCCGCCGGCGATGAGTCCGGCAATGTGTGCGATATCGGCCATAGTAATGGCACCAACTTCATCGGCGATTTCTTTGATTTTTGCGTAATCAATTTCGCGCGAATATGAAGAATAACCAACCAGTAAAATTTTTGGCTTGTGTTCATGGGCCATTTGTCGCAGATTGTCTAAGTCGATCAAACCTTCCGCATTTGTTTTGTAGCGGATGAAGTTATAAATTTGAGCCATGTAAGTCACAGGATGGCCGTGGGTCAAATGTCCGCCATGTGACAAATCCATACCAAGTACCGTATCGCCAGGTTTGAGGAGTGCGAAATATACTGCCACATTGGCTGGTGCACCAGAAAGAGGTTGGACATTTACGTGTTCTGCGCCAAAAATTTGTTTGGCACGATCGATGGCTAATGTTTCTACTTCGTCGATAAATTCACAGCCCCCGTAGTATCTTTTACCTGGGTACCCTTCGGAATATTTGTTGGTTAGAACTGATCCCAGAGCTTCAAGCACAGCGGGGGAAACAAAATTCTCCGAAGGGATCATTTCTAATCCTTCTTCTTGGCGTTGCAATTCTTTAGTAATTGAATGTTTGATTTCCGGGTCAAAATCAGCTAGAGATTGGTAATTCATAAGAAAATAATTATAAGTAAAAAATAGGGTGGATGTATTTTTTACTTAAATTCTAAAGATTCAAAAATCATAAAGTTTTTTTATAATCTTCAATTACTTCATATACGTTTGGCGCACAATCTGCTGGGAGATTGTTGATGTCGTGCCAGCCCCATTCCACAATCCCTTCGCCGGGAACAATTTCACCTTTGCGTTTTGCAAGGTAATGTATTAAAACGATTACTTTTTCTTCTTTATAAAGCATGATTGGTTTAAGTGGTTGCATTATTTCTACAGAAATTCCCATTTCTTCACCGACTTCCCGTTGGCAGGCTGCTTCAAGAGTTTTATCAAATTCCTCAACCTCTCCACCAGGAAACATCCACGGCGTTATACCTGTAGGCTTACTTTCTTTGTTAAGTAAGACTTTCCCATCTTCAATAATAACTGGCCCAGAGGCAATAAACGAACCAAGCGGTAATTTCATATGATTTGGTTACAGGTTAGTCTTAGAAAATCATAAAACGAGTGCTCCTAAAAGTCAATTGAAGAAATGAAAATTAAAGCTAACAATTACCGATTTTGATGTGAATTTTTTTTAACAACTCTGCAACTTCAGGAGTGTAGGGGTTTGGATTGGTACCAGGTCCGCCATTATAAAAGTAATTTACGTTATCTTTGAATTCGATATCAAAAATTCCGCTAGTATAAATGTTATTTTGCCCCGGTGATTCTTGGTCAAACGGGTTTCTTTTGATACACGAAAGCTTGCTAACCTTGCGGTTTGATTTATTTATTTTAAGAATGAGTCCAAAGTCATGGCTTCCGAGCAGGTAATGTTTACCGATATTAGGGTAAATAGTTAATTGGAGTTCGCTTTTCTCCATATTTTCACCTTTTGAATACCAGGTATTTGTAGGCAAATTTTCAACGGTAATAGGTAGTTTTTCCCAGTTTATTTTGAGGGTACCTGAGGCAGTTGGTAAGTTCAAATTTTTTAACAAACAGTCGTTTGATTGTGGCGATCCGCATTCAGAAACGGGCGTGGTATTTTTTTGATAAGGTGGAAGTTTTTTTACGTATAAAATAACATTTAGGGCCACCACTATAAATATGAATAGATCTAAAAAAATAATCCAATTTTTTTTCATAGGTTAGACTAAGAAATTAGCTACAGGTATTTTACCATATAAGTATTCTGCAACCTATAACCATTTTTACGGTAATAATCACGCACGCCAACTCCCGAAATGACAGCTAATTTTTTGATTTTGTTATCCATTACAATTTTTTCTGCTTCAATAATCAATTTTTTGCCCAAGCCTTTATGTTGACTGTGGTCTTTGTTGTGAACGCCGATGCTTAGCAATTGTCCATACGTATGGAGCTCACGAATAAATGCGCGATAATCAATTTTTTTAGCTGGGTTTTCTGGATTCTCATTCACGATTCGCAAACGACAAAAAGCAAAAACAACTTGACGTAGTTTGTCTTCAAAACTTAAAAAATACTCCATTCCACCTTGTGTTTCAATTTCATCCACAAAAAAATGCGGAGTGAGATCTTCTATTTCATCTATCTTAACGTGACCCACTTCGCGACAGCGCAGGCATTTGCATTTCTTACCTTCTTTTTTCATTTGTTCTTGAATCACCTGGCGTAAGTTAGTGACCTTGTTTCCTTCTTCAATATATTGACCGGGAATATCACGAATGAGGCGTGATACACGAACATAGCGGGGGAAATCCGCCTTGGCAATTTTGATAATGCGAATGAGCTCATCGGTAGAGTAAGCGTGGTATTTTCCTTGTTCAAACCAATCGTAAAGTTCTGAATTTTTTACTACCGTACATGGATAAATTTTAATCATGTCAGGTTTGTATCCGGGATCAGAAAAAATGAGCTGCATCATTTCCAAGTCTTTTTCTGGAGTGCTGCCGGGAAGTTGGGGCATCAAGTGAAAGTCTGTTTTAAAACCATAATTACGCAGTAGCTCGGTTGCTTGCTTGGCTTGCTCCGCACTGTGGCCGCGTTTGGTAAGATCGAGAATCTCGTTATCTGTATGCTGAATTCCTAGTTCAATTCTGGTAGTACCCATTTCACGCATACACCAAATAGTATGGTTGTTAACACAATCTGGTCTGGTTTCCAAGGTAAGACCAATAATACGATGTTTTGCCTTCTCGTTTATTTTTTGTTGTTTGAAAAGCTCTTTTTTGATTTCCGCTAAAGGAGAGTTTTCAGTCAGTTTATTTGGTCCGCCTTTCACTGTTTTGGATTTTGTCCATTTTTTTCTCGGCACATTACAAGCCTCAAACGATTTCATGATAAACCAATATTGATACGCAAGCGGATATGAGTTCCACGTTCCGCCCTTAATAATCAGTTCAACTTTGTCTGTGGGGTGTCCATTGTTTTCTAATGCTTCTAGTCGGCGAGCCATTTGCTCGAATGGGTCAAATTCAAGCATGAGAGCGCGCATGGCCGCTGGTTCCTCGGCCAGGTAGCTTTTTGGCATCCGCTCGTCTAAGGGGCAGTAAACGCACTCACCAGGGCATGGGTAGGGTTTAACCAGCGAAGTAACAACCGTTACACCCGAAAGTGTTCGAACACCCCGGCGAGTGAGCACCTTTTCGAGCAATGGTTCGGGTTTTATCTTGTGAGCTTTTACTAGGTTATGATATGCTAAAAGAAGCTCCGTTTTGTCTGGAAGCTCTTGTTTTAACTTTAAAGTATTATTTATCTCTCGCTTGAGAGCATTAAACTGGTTTTCAGAAGTAGGAATTTTTTTAATGCATTCAAGGATGATTTGTTCGGATAGGGTCATATACAAAGGCCTAAGAAGCCGGAAAAGCCTGAAAGGCTCTATTTTTTAAGCCTTTTTGGCATCTCAAGCCTTTTTGGCTTTTCACAATATGCACCAAATTATAGCAAAAACACGCGAGGATTACAACCGTATTGCCTCACTCTATGCCAAAACCAGAAATGCGGCTCGTGAGCTGGAACAGTTTTCTGATTTAATCCAAAAAGGGCAGAAAATTTTGGATTGGGGCTGTGGTAATGGCCGGCTTGTTCATTTGCTTAAAAATAGGGGAGTTGAATATTACGGAACAGATCAAAGCTTAGAAATGATCAAGGTTGCTAAAGAAGAATTCGCGAGCGAAGTAAAAGAGGGTTGGGTTCATTTTGAATGTAGTGAAAATGCGGAACCAGAATGTAGTGAAAATTTTTTTGATCTGGTTTTTGCGATTGCTTCTGTGCACCATTTGCCAGATACTGAAAGTCGACTTAGTTTTTTTAAAAAAGTTTTTTATGAGCTTAAAAAAGATGGTTTATTTGTTATGACGAATTGGAATTTGGAAAGTGCGTGGGCGGAGGAGAAATTTAAAAAAGATTGGAAAAAAATAGGCGATAATGATTATTTAATTCCTTGGAAAAATCAACAAGGAGAAATTTTGGCGGAGCGCTACTACCACCATTTCAATTTTGCAGAATTACAAGAACTTTTAGAAAAAGCTGGCTTTAAAATAGAAAAATGGTACTATGCGCGAGGAGTAGAAAAAGTTGTACCAGAAGAAGGAAAAAACTTAGTGGTCATTGCTAAAAAGTAATTTTAACTATGCGAATTTTACAAATAAATAAATACTTTTTCCCCTTTGGCGGATCAGAAGCAGTTTTTTTTGACACAATTAATGGGCTGAGAAAAACAGGAAATCAAGTGAGTGAGTTTTCTATGCAAAATTCTAAGAACTTACCCTCCGACTACAGTAATTATTTTGCCTCAGCACTTCCAGATGTTTTGTCGCAAAAACAAAGTATTATCAACTCGGCACGGATATTCAAACGCTTGTTTTACTCTTCTGAAATAAAACAAAAATTAACTAAACTTATTAAAGAAACAAAACCAGAGGTGGCTCACGTTCATAATACCTACCATCATTTATCGGCCACACTTTTCAGCACTCTTTACACGCTAAAAATTCCCACAGTTGTAACTCTGCACGATTATTTCCCAGTTTGTCCCAACCATAATTTTTTACTTGGTGAAAAGGGTGCACGTGAAATTTTGCAAAATAAACCATTCAACTGCACGCTCTATAAATGTGTGGCGAATCGTTTTGTGCCAAGTCTAGCAGCAACCCTGGAAGCCTATTTTTATCGGTTAAATAAAATTTATTTGCCCGAGCAATTTTATGAAACAGGTGATGCTCGAAAGCGGATTTCCAAATGAAAAACTAGAAGTAGTTTTTAATGCGTATGATTTAGAAGAGAGTGCTGCTCCGCTTGGAAAAAGTATTTTATTTTTGGGGAGAATTCATGCAGAAAAAGGAATTAAAGTTTTTATGGAAGCATGTAAAAGTTTGAAAAATTACTCAGTAGTTATTGCGGGGGAAGGCCCGGAAGATAGGTGGGTAGAAGAATTTATTAAAAAAAATACTCTTACCAACATTAAAAAATTACCTCGTATTTCAGGCGCGGACTGGCAGGCGGAAGTAAATAATGCCCGGGTAGTAGTGTTCCCAACCATTGCTTATGAAAATTGCTCTAGAGGAATTTTGGAGTCACTTAGCCATAAGCGATTGGTAGTAGCAACAGATCGCGGTGGAAACAATGAAATGGTTCAAAATAACAAAACCGGTTTTTTGGTTAAACCTGAAGATGTTGAAGGTTTAGTTAGCGGCGTCGAGGAAGCAATGGGGCTTTCAAAAGAAAGCGCAGAAGTTATTACGAGCAATGGGGAGAAACTGGTAAAGCAGTATTATTCTTCTCAAGAGTATTTCTTAAAATTAAGAAATATTTACGAAGAAGTTTTAAAAAAATAGTTTTTATTTTGCAAAATCATCTGCAAAATATTTTTCTAAATATTCTTTCAGCGCGTCTTCCCAGTTGCGCATAATATTACTTCCTTCCAGAGTTAGTCTGCGGTTCATTAAGTTTTCGTATTGAGGACGAATAGCGTAGAAGTTTTTTTGGAAATGGCTCGATGGAACCGGAATAACTTTGATTTTATTTTCATATCCCAAAATAGAGACGATTTCTTTGGCGATATCGTAGCGGCTCGCTGGTTGACCGTTACAAACCATGTTGTAAACGCCTGAGGCGTCTTTTTTAATTAGTAGATATAAATTGCGTGCGAGATCGTGAGTGTACGACGGTGTGCCAAACTTGTCATTTACGGCGTAGATTTCTTGCGCACCCGATTCAATTTGTTTCATAATATGGCCAACAAATTTTTTGTCCTTTTTGGTCCACCACCAATCATCCAACCCGGGCGAATTACAATGTGGTCGGCGGGGGAGTAATACTCAACCATAAAAGCACCCATTTGTTTGGTAAGACCATAAACATTTACTGGATTTGGTTCGTCATCATCGCTGTAATAATCTCTTTTTCCATCAAACACTCCAGCAGAACTTACATATACCAGCTTAACCCCATAATGTGAAGCGAGTTGGGCGGCGTGTTTGGCAGCTTGTGCGTTGGTTTCATAAGCGTTCGCAGGAAACTTTTCGCATTCTTCAAGATTAGTCATTGCAGCCAAGTGAAATAAGTAATGCGGATGGAAGCTTCGCATTTTTTCGTGGTAAGCTTTAAAATTTCGCACATCTAATTCTGTTAGCCATGGTTCGTTAAGATCAACATCTGTAGCTTCTACGATGTAGTTTTTTTTGAAATGTTTATAAAAAGCTTCCCCGAGCATTCCACCAGAGCCGGTCATCAGAATTTTTTGCTGACCAGTAGAGCTGATGCGACGTAAAGCATGAATGCTTTGTGCATTAAGTTCGTCTTGAGATAAGGTGATTTTTTTAATTAATTTAAAATATTCGTAACCAATTTTATCCCAATTATAAAGCAAAATTGCTCGCTGTTGGCTTTTCTTACCACGCTCTTCCATGAGGCTTGGGTTGGTACTCAAATTTTTAATCACTTGAGAAAGATCTTTTGAATTTAAATTAAAATAAATACCCGTATTTCCCAGCATTTCTTTGTTCTCTGGTTTATCGTTTGCAATAATACAAAGACCTCGTCCCATTGCTTCAATAACTGCAGGAGATGCTCCCCCAACTTCGGCAGCACGGATATAGCCCAGGGCATTTTTTAGCAATGTTTTGTATTGTTCTCCAAATAAGTAACCTAAAAAGATAACCTTTTTATTCCCGGCTTCTTTGACTTTATCTACATATGCTTTGTTGTAACGATTGTCACCAATCATTACCAACGGAATGTTGCTACCTGATTTAACATGTGCCTCTACAACCATGAGTGGATTGTTTTCAGGTTCAAATCGAGCAACATAAATGAAGTAATTTTTTTTGGTCAATCCCAGTTTTTCGAGTTCGTTTTTTTCATTAGATTCGCTTTCGGTATAATCAATCTCTGTTCCGTAGGGGATCATGTTGCTGTCAGCACTCCTGTATGTTCGATAAAATTCTTGAACACTTCCCGCATCGGTGACCAGTTTATGTGCTGAAAGATGTGCTAGTCTGGAGCAAGCTTTTAAGTACAGTCGAGAAAAAAATCCCCATTTTTTCCTTTGCCAATCCAGACCATCAACACAAAAGATAACCTTCTTGCCAAAAATTTTGGCCAATAAAGCAAAGGGCGCATTTCCCACATTTACGATCACCACCACTTCCGCAGTGTTTTTGAAAATTACATGTAGGGTGCTCAAAAAAGAATGTACAAAGGTATCAAGTTGTTTGTGTGCAATGGTAGGTAAGTAAACAAGGTTGATTCCATGGTAAGTTGCTGGTTTTTCTTTAAAATAATTACTGCGGCAATATCCGGTAACGTGGCAACCGAGACGGATTAAGCATTTGCCAATTTCTTCAGCAAAAGTTTCAAAACCTCCGTAGCTACTAGGTATTCCGCGGTGACCTAGAAGCGCAACGCGTAATGGTTTGGAAGAAGAATCGGTCATAATTTAGCGAGATAAAACAATATAGTGTGTTTATTATACCATGGTTTATGGTTTGGGGGTTGGGTTTGATTGAATAATGTGGATAAACTAATTGACACTATAAAACATGGTTGCTAACATACAAATATTCAAACTTATGAATTATATTTCAAGCACACAATCTATTCGCAATACTTTTATGACTACCAAAAAATTGGTAAGTTTTTTTGTGTGCGATCTCGATAGCTTGGGTGGTGAATATAAATTTGAATAAAGAAAGAAAATAGATTCAAAATATTCTATCACCCTGAAGCTAAATGCCCAGGGTGATTTTAGTTCGTATTGTTCTTTGAAAAAACTTTAGATGAATGTAATTGGTTTTTTAAGAAATGAGTTACGTTCATCTAAAGAAATGAACAAAAGGAGAATGCAATGAGCAAGAAAAATCGCTATAAGGGCGGTCTAATATCTCATCCTGATACATCCAATGTAGTTCCGGTGAAGTTTGTTTATAATGAGCTTCCGTCACATGAGGTTGCATACCATTGTGGTGAATTGAATATTGGTTCCTACCTGTCTGATGAAGGTTATCACGTATGCCTTCACTGCAAAACAGCTTTTTCTAATAACCGTTCTTTGGTTGCCCAAGAAAATCGGCGTCTCGATCGTGCACGCGTCACTGTTAAGTGCGATCCGGATCCTAATGCCCTTCTTGAAGAGAAGGATGATGTAAGTCTGAGAGAACAGCTCGCTTTGGTAAGCGATAAAAGCGAAGCAACTAGAGTCAAAGTTGATTTTATTCATGCTGCATTTTGATTTGCCGATCATTTAATAACGATCGGCTAGTTTCCCATCATTATAAAAATTATAACGAGTGGAAACTAATAAAGTCTTCAGTAAATAGTTTTATTTAAAAACCCAAAAGTGCTACACTATAATCACTTATGTGGTTAGTGTTAACACTCTCAGGGTGCTTGCTCTTAGCACTCGTCAATATTTTGGATAAAAGAATTGTCAGTAAAGCCGTAGAACCGGCTGTTTTTGTGTTTTACTCTACAATTATTGCCTTGCCGATTTTTTTATTGATACCATTTGGAGTAACTATATTAAAATCAAATTTTGATTGGTTTATCGCGGTGCTTTCTGGTTTGAGTTTTTGTGTGGGGTTGTGGTTTATGTATAAAAGTTTTGCCAGTAGTGAAATTAGCCATGTGGGGCCGCTTGGTGGAGCTTCTATTACCGTTGCCACACTTATTTTGGGGAGTCTTTTTTTGCACGAATTATTAAACCTACGACAATATGGTGCAATCGCATTTCTGCTCGCTGGTTCTATTCTTATTTCTTTTGAAAAAAGCAAAAAGCATCAAGGTTTGCATATTGGTATTTTGTGGGTGATTATCTCGGGAGTATTTTTTGCTATTTCCAATGTGGCGGCAAAGTATACGTATGACCACTATGGTTTTTTTAGTGGGCTCGTTTGGACTAAAGGTTTTATGGGTGTTGGTGGTCTATTTTTGTTTCTTTCGCCACAAATTCAAAAAACAATTTTTAAAAAGCAATCACGTTTGTCTGCATTGTTTGCTCCCAAACCGCCATTTTTGCTTGTCGCTTCAAACAAACTCATGGGTGTGGGCGGTGTTCTGCTTTTGCAATATGCCACGGTGATTGGCAGTGTCAGCTTGGTAAACGCGCTCACCGGGGCGCAATATGCTTTTTTAATTATGCTTACGGCATATTTTTCAAAGTTTAATCCCAAGTTTATCAAAGAGTGGTATTCAAAATCGGAAGTGATGCAAGAGGTGGTTGCCGTGATTTTAATTTGTATTGGAGTTATTCTTTTGGTTTAAACATATTCTATGACCAAAGTAAAAAAAAATGTTGTGGGAGGAATTTTGCTACTTGTTGGAGTATTTTTGTTGCTACATTTTTGGTCATTTGCTAGGCCAATGAAATATGGTGTGACGTTTAATTATGAATACGCCCAGTCTTTGGGGTTAGATCCCAGAAAAGTGTACTTGGCTATTTTTGATCGATGGAATTTCAAAAATGTGCGAATTTCTGCGCAGTGGAACATGATTGAGAAAGCCGAAGGAAAATATGATTTTCAAGAATTGGATTGGATGCTAGATCAGGCGCAGAAGAATGGTGCAAAGGCGATATTGGCTGTGGGGCAAAAAACACCGCGTTGGCCAGAATGCCACGATCCAGATTGGGTAAAAAAATTGAATGATACTGAGTATAGAGTGAAGTTGCTTGGTTTTATGGAAAAGATTTTTATGCGCTACAAAAACCATCCAGCTTTGGAAATTTGGCAAATTGAAAACGAACCATTTTTGAGTTTTGGATTATGTCGACCGTTTACCAAAGAGATGTTGCAGGAAGAATTGGCTGTGGTGAAAAAAATTGATTCCAATCACAGTACGCTGGTTACTGATAGTGGAGAACTCAGTACTTGGCGTGATACGGCAACGGCCGGTGATTTGTTTGGTACCACACTTTACCGCGTAGTTTGGAACAAAACATTGGGCTATGTTAACTATGATTTTGTACCACCAGTGATGTATCGTTTAAAACTGCTTTTGAATAGCCGGAGCCCTTCTCAGGCCTTTGTGGCAGAGTTGCAAGCCGAGCCATGGATACCGGACGGTACGGTTTTGTCTACAGATTTGAAAGAACAAGCTAAATCGATGAATGTGGGTAGGCTTAAAAAGAATGTGAAATTTGCCCAAAAAACGGGGTTTTCTCGCACGTATTTGTGGGGCGTGGAGTGGTGGTATTGGCTAGAGCAAAATAATCATATTGAAATAGGGGAATATGTGAAGGCTCTTCCGAAAGATTAGGTGGTGTAAAAATTTCTAATATCCAATATCTAATTTCTAATAAAATGCCCAATGTTTTTTAATTTTGGTCATTTGAAATTTTATTAGTCATTAAACATTAGGATTTAGGCATTCACTAGCCCCTATTGACTTTTTTCCCGAAATTTTATAACATCTTATCATTCTGAAAACATACCAATATTGCACGCCTAGCTCAGCTGGTTAGAGCATCTCGTTTACACCGAGAGGGTCAGGGGTTCGAATCCCTTGGCGTGCACCAAAGTCGTTTTATCTTCTTCCGAAGAGCAAATTAGTTGATAAGGTAGCGAAAAATCAGCGGTTCCAAATCCTAATTCTCGCTCATAAGTTATTTTTTTGGCGAATACCAGTTTTAAAACCATTCGTCTAATCGTTAAGTCATTATTTTCCCATTGTTTAAGCGGATTTTTAATAAAATCAACAACTAAATTTAAGGCGGTTCCAAAATTGTAATCCTTGTCTTCTTCTCGTTTCATTTTTGCACATAAACACACCCGTTCTTTTTCTAGCTCTTCAATACGTTCTTCGTATTTTTTTATTACTGTTTCATTACTTGCCTTTTCCACACGACTAAGCAAGTTTCGTATTTCTATATCCAATTTTTTTATCACTTGGTCTACTTCCTTTTTTTGGACATCCCTAAGCTTCATTTTCTTTTTCCAAACATCGAAGGCAATGGCTTCATTTAGAGCCACTATTTGCTGTTGTGGTTCAGACATTTTCAGAAGTTTTTTAAACTGCTCTTCAATAGTAGTTTTTTTAATATTTTTTTTGTAAGCTTGGCATTGTCTATTAGGGCATTTGTAGTAAGGATATTTCTTTCCTTTTCTTCCTGTACTCCAACTTGCGGTAAGAGGATTGTTACAAGATGTACACAACAAAAAACCTCTTAATGGGAAATCATCACGCAAGTCTTTGCGAGCTGGAGCCTTACTTTTTTCTCCTAACCTCTGTAATATCAAATCATGTGTTTCAAGCTCTATAATTGGCTCGTGGTGGCCTTTACGACGTGCTACACCCCACTCTTGGTATTCAATGTATCCAGCATATAGTATTTGTGTAAGCATTCGCTTTACCTGCTGTAAAGTAACTTCGCTTTTTTCCTTATAAAAATAAAATTTGTTTTCATCTAAAAATTTCTTTACATCAAGCTGGTCGGGGAACCGTCCAGATGCATAACCTTCCAACGCCTCTTTCACGATACTTGCTTTTGGTTCGTCTTTAGCTAAAAGCTTTCCATGCACAGGGTGTTTAATGAATTTTAAGCCAGCTGGATGACGAAAAGCCCAATAACCTAATTCTAACCGAGCCTTCATTTTGTTTGATA
>DALYEE010000003.1:0-10435 GCA_031972655.1 Candidatus Magasanikiibacteriota bacterium | reverse complement strand
AATTCTGCCGCACTCGCAAGCATGGTTTCGATAAATTTTCCCTCAGGACTTTCCTCAAATTTATATGATGGGCTTTCTAATCTTCCGTTTCGTGAATAAATCGCGGTTTTTAAAATAAAATGGCCTTCTACGTCACGGGCAAGCCTTTTGATATCGTCAATAATAACTATTGTTTCTTCGTTTGAGCTTTCCAAAAACACCAATAATTTTTGCATTGCAGGTCTATCAATAATGCCACCAGATACACCCTCCTCTCTAAAAACGCGAACTATTTGGTAACCGTGCGATAAGGCATAATCACGGCAACGTTTTTCTTGGCCGTCTAGACCATGCCCTTCATCTACTTGTTTTTGGGATGATACACGACAATATATTATTGCTCTAGGTATTTTTTGCATAACTTAATTTAGCTCAAGATAATTATTTACTATAGCTTCGTTTATAGAATAAAGACTATCACGCAATTCTTCAACTTCTTTGTCAGTAAGTTCTAAATTTGCGAGATACTTTCTACACTCTTCAATTGTTAAAATCCCTCCATTCGCCATATTACCGTACTGTTTTCACTTCATCTATTAAATTTTGCTAAAAACAAAAAACCCTCTCATATGGGACAAATAAAAACACGAGCGAGCGTATAATATTTGTTCCCTTTGGGAGGGGTTTTGTATTCTCAGCCTAGGTATACGAAGATATAATATGGTGAGCGCCCGAGATGCTTGCCAAAACGAGTTTGGCTCGGGGGATAATTTCAATATTATTTATCAATATAACTTTTTTGGTCGAGAATGCGTCTTCGATTGTTTTTTGGGTTTACATTTTAAAATTCTTATGCAAGCTTCATGCTTGGCTTATACATGTATTAGTACAATCACAAAAAATAATTGAAATAAATTTTCAACTTAAATATAGTATACAAAATTTATTTTAAAGGTCAAGACCGATTATAAATTTTTTAAATCACTCAACACTTCTTCAACATTCCCATTATGTACCAATAAGAAGTGCAGTTTACCATTTCCGAGTTCCGCCCACTTATTACCAATCTCAACCTTGTATTGAGTGTCTTCATTACTAACTCTATCTCCACCTTTCCATTCTAAAACGATAATATTTCCTCTTGTAGTATAAGCTACAAAGTCGGGATAAAATTTATTTTTCTTCCAACCAATAATATAAAATGGATCTACTTTTTCACGATTGCGAATCCAAAAATCAATATTTGGCAAAGTGTCTAAATCAATGCGTTCAACAAAGTTAAGTTCTTCTTTGTTTAGTTTATCAACTTTTCCATAATAATTCTTGTTGAACTTTTGAGGCATTTCCTGACCCAAAATAATAGTTTCGGGATAATTATCAAACGGTTTGGTAGTTATTTTTTTTGCCGACAAAGCTTTATCAAACTGCTTTTTACTGTGGGCTTCCAAAACTCCATCAATAACTTCGCCAAGCTTATTCAACAAAACATAACGGTTAACTGACAATTCAGCCAAAGATTTTTTCTTTAACTGATATTCCAAAGCATTATCAATAAATTTTACTTTATCGGGCTGATCAAGCAATGTGTAGCGAAGTTTTTTGTCTAACCATTGAACTAATTCATTTTTAGAAAAGTTTTTGTCTTTGTAAGTAAGTTTTAAGAATTGTTGAGCGCCCTTAATCCATTTATCGGCTTGAATATCAATAATAGCCCGACCGTCATTGTCAAAAGCAATCTCAAAATCGAATTCAGCATTTTGTTTGGCTAACTCAAAATCTTCACCAATCAATTCTTCAAAAGTAAGTTTATCGCCGTCTAAGCTCATCATCGGAACAGCAAAATCTTTTTTAACTACTCTTTCAATCTCTAGTTCGTATTTTTGTTCTTTATCACTAGCGTTTAACAAATCATGTCGGCTATAACCATTACTTTCAAGTCCACCGATAATCTGGGTGGCCGCTTCGTTGAAGTTTTTGGCCGAAGCGAAAATGTAGCAACGGTTTAAATTTTCGTTTTCTTTTTTCTTGGCATTGGGCATACGGATAATACGCCCTATGATCTGTTCTACGGCGATTTTAGCCCCCACATTGGCCACAGACACCAAAACATAGGCAAACGAGCAGTCCCAGCCCTCAGCGAGGGCATTAACGGTAATTATGTAGCGGATTTTACATTTCTTACTAAACAAATCTACACCCTCAAGATCATTTCGTTCGGATGTTTTAATGGCTATTTCTTCTTCTGATATTTTAGCCTTAATTAAATAATCTTTTAATTCTTGTACCGTAACCGTATCATTAACTTTGCTTTGAGGTTGAGCTTGCAATAAAACAATCGGGCGGATATATTCACTCTTTAACTTTTTTGCTTCTTTTTCGAGTTCGTTTCTTTTTTCAATACCTCGTGCGACAGAATCCTGCCATTGCGTGGCACTTTCTAAAACAATCGGAATTTTTACCATTTGCTCATCTTTTAATTGGGAGGCGGAAATATCGACCAAAATATTGCTACCACCTCGTGGGGTGGCGGTGTATTCAATAATAAAGCATGGGTTTAAGTCCTTGATAAAATCGATGGAAAGTTGGGTTTGAGTTTTATGCCCCTCGTCGATAATTATCAACGGGTTACTCATTTTAACAACATTGGCCAAAGAGTTTATAACCGTGCCTTCCTCGTCTTTTTCTAAATGATCGTCATTGTGTAGATTTTCAAAATGGCTCAAAAGTGAACCATTCTCTTGGTAAACTTTATATTTTGTTTGAATCTTTTTATCTTTTCTAAAAGCCTCTAAACTGGAAATAATAATACAAAGATTATCGCCAACATCTTCTCGGCGAATACGCAAAGCTTCTTCGTTAGAAAATATACGAACACCATTTTGAAAAGCTTCATCTAAAGCTCGGCGATGTGGATCGTTTTTATCTTTAAATTTTTTGAGTGTTTGGGTTTTGATTGCTTCGGATGGCACAAACCACATTACTATTCCACGTTCCATTTTGTTTGCCAAAGTGTTTTTCATTATTTCTTGTGTGGCATGGCAAGCCACCATTGTTTTACCTCCACCTGTTGGGATCTTTACGCAAACAAAAGGAATTTCACCGAAAAAATCGGGATTATAGGGCTTATTGGTTATACCCATGAAAGCATACTTTGTGCCGATTTTTTGCAGTTCCTTTAAGTATTCTTTTAGTGTTTCAATGGCTGATTGTTGATATTTTTTAAGTTCCATAAAATTAGTAAACTTTAACCTCGTAAGGAATTTGCTTGAAAACGATATTATATTTTAACAGTACACCCTCATCGAGATAGTTCTTGTCGGCATACACAATCTTTTTATTTTCAGTTTTACGAAGTTTAGTTAAAAAAAATTTGGTTAAAATGTTCTTGTCTTTTTCTTTGTAGATAAGATAAAATTCGGTGTCACCATGCTCACCGATAAAATTCTTTTCAATTTTATTTTTATCGATGTTGGTTTGAGTTTCGGTAAAAAATATATAGGTAGCGAATTGATTAAATTCACACGTTTCTTCAATTTTTCCTTGTTCATCAAATAACGGTTTGTCTAATTCGCAATACTCAAAACCATCTTTGTAGCCATGTTTTGTTATTGACCTTTTTATTCTTTCTGCAGTTATGGCTTTCGCAATATCATCCTCCATTTCAACAAGTATAAATTTTCTTGCACAATTATCCTCTTTGTTTAAATCTAAAACAGCATGACCCGTACTGCCAGATCCCCCAAAAGAATCAAGAACAACCTCGTTTTCACCAACATTCGACATTTTCAACAAATGTTTTAAAAAAGCAATTGGTTTTTTTCCACTTCTAAAGTCCGTTCCACCTTCTTGTCTACAATTTCCAAAGTTATCTGCAAAATTTTCAAAATTGATTACAGGTAAATATTTTTTATAGTTTTCAGGATCCTCCCAAATGTTACTAGGGACACCTTGATAGTACTTTCCTTTTGTTGCTCCTATTTTTTTAGGACCAGTAAAATATCTATAATCATATTTGTCATTCCCAATATCAAAAACCTTATAAATAACTCCGTATCCATCTTCCTTATATCTTCCTTGCAAATAATCCCTAAAAAAGCGACCCGATGAATTCACGTCGAGTACTTTACCTGTTGCCCAAATTTCTTTCAGACTATTTTTATTGGGTTGTACTTTAACAATTTCATAATCATCCTTTTGAAAAATTTCAACACGCTTGTTACCTATTTCTATTTTTTTAGGTGGTTTTAGCTCCTTTATTTCCCAAACAAACTTATCAAGAGCTTTTTTTATAGACTAAAACTGTTTCAATTATTTTTTGAAAATCAGAGTCTTCAACTAAAGTTTTACCAGGGTAACGGACTTGATAATAAAAAGGGAACAAAAAATTTTCTTCACCAAATATTTCATTACACAAAAATTTCAAACCCGAAACTTCATTATCGTCAATGCTTATAAAAATAACACCGTCTTCACTCAATAAGTCTCTTAACAATTTTAGTCGAGGATACATCATGCACAGCCATTTGTCATGACGGCATAAATCTTCGGACTCTCTACCAACAACCTTGCCTAGCCATTTTTTAATTTTAGGCGAATTTACTTTGTCATTATAAACCCAACTTTCATTACCAGTATTGTACGGCGGATCAATGTAGATACATTTAATTTTTCCAGCATAATAAGGCATTAATGCTTTTAATGCCTCTAGATTATCGCCGTGGATAATAAGATTTTGCGAATTGTCGCCGACAGAAGCAGATTTTACTTTACGAAGCAATCGAAAAGGTACTTCCTTGTCGTGGTTTACTACGGCTTCCTTGCCGATCCAGTTTAAAGTTGGCATATAAATTTAACGAAAAACCAAACTATTGTATGAAATTATACTGTATTTTGCTTTATAAAGCGAGAGTTTGAGTATTTTGGGATAGTTATATTAACAAGTCAAAATATTTTCAGCTAAATAATCCAATCTTTTTGTCAGGTAACAATATTTTAATAATCTACTATATTTACGCGTAGGCTTGCCTTGCCAATACCATCGTTTAATATTTTTAGCTAACCTTTCAGCCTTAAAAGTTAAATTGAGTGTTCTGAATAGGGTGCTATATTTACCATTCCTGTTTTTTTGTCTCTCATCATACGATAAATCCCAACAATGACGACAACCAAACCATTTTGCACCTGGGGGCTTATATAATTTCGCCACCCTGCGACCACAATGCCGACCATTACGAGACAAACCACAAATAAACCAATAACGAAGCCCACCATAATTACAGGGAGTGGTCCCTAAGCTAAATTTATAATCCATGTTTGTTACTTCGTCCGTAAAGTTGTCGGTTTGAGTATAATGAAATCGAATATAGCACTCAAAAGTGCTTATAGTAAAGCCAATACTGCTTTTGTTCTCGTTAAAGCTATTTGTCCATTCTATTCCACCAGACGTAAGCCCGCGTAGATATCCGTGCTTTTTAAGCCACCACATTTGAACTTTTTTACAATCTTCCACAACAGTTTTAGACATAAGGCTGCCGAAATAATTAAGGTTTCTTAACTTTAAAATTATATAGTTGCCTTGTTTGAATTTGGTGTGTTTCCACTACCATGATGTGATAATAATAGCTAAACATAAGCAATATTTTTTGTTGATATTAGAGGCTCTAGCTGGAAATACCACTCTTTGATACAATCTTCAAAGCGGTTCCAACTTTTTTCAATTTTGTGCACGACGTAAAAGACAGAGTAAAAGCTCTGTTTTTTTATTAAATTGTTATTTTTAAAACTTGTCTACGACTCTACTTATGATACAATGTTAAAAAAGTAGCTGAATAATAACATGAAAAAACATTCACTTTCCAAACGTTTTTTATTACAAGATTTTGCAATAATTTTAGTTAGTATTTTTATTGCTATTATCCTTGTAAAATCAGATATCCTTGTCAAAATTTTAACCACCACCAAAGAAACAGAATTTATCGGTAGCTTCATTGCTGGCATGTTTTTTACCTCCGTATTTACTACCGCCCCAGCGATTGTAACACTTGGCGAGATCGCACAAACGAATTCAATCTGGAGCACCGCATTGTTTGGTGCGTTGGGTTCAGTTGTGGGAGACCTCTTGATTTTTCGCTTCGTACGAGATCGATTTTCTGAGCATATGCGCATCCTTTTTCAACATCGGAAAGGAAAGCACCGTTTAGCCCAGCTTTTTAAACTACGTTCTTTTCGCTGGATTAGTTTTTTGGTTGGTGGGCTCATCATTGCTTCGCCTTTTCCAGATGAGTTAGGAATAAGTCTTCTAGGTTTTTCCAAACTTCGTTTGAGATATTTTATCCCGCTTTCATTTGTGTTTAATTTTATGGGAGTACTTGTTATCGGTGGAATTTCTCGTTTGTTTGGTTGAGTTTTTTGCTACACGAATAATCATCTTGGACGCACATTAAAGTTGAGGCGTTGTGATAGACATTCTACTACTAATGAACATGTATTTTGATAAAGTTATCAGTATATTTCGGCTGCGATTTAAGTGGTTTTGACATTTTCCATATTACTTCAAATTGAGTTAGTAACATTTCTACCAATTCCGAACTCTCAATAATATATCCAAAGCTTTCTTGGCGCGAAGAAAGAAAAGCAACTTTGTTTCCATAAATCCAATAACCCATCGTAAAATTTATATCCTTAGGCGCAATTCGGATTTCTCTTTTAAAATCTTTTCCCACCCCCAAATACGGATGTTTTTTTAGATCCAAAACTTCATTCTGTGGCCAAATTGCTCGGGTGTATAAATTATTTTTGATTCTTTCTTTGTTGTGGTAGCGAAAAAAGTCGCTCGTCAAAATTTCAACCATTTTTTTGATTGGCCAATAGGCCTGCGTTTCCATGTCTTTATAAAGTAACATGTCTTTGAGTACATACTTTAAACCTTCCACCCCTTCAAAAATTTGAAACTTTGGATTTAGCAATAAAGCAGGTTGAGAAGCGCGTAATTCCGGGAGAAGTTTTTTGTATTCAGTTTGTTTTTGTTGCAATTCCTCAATTTTTTCATCAAATAATAAATTTATCTTTTCCGGTGGCTCGGCACTAAAAATTTTAACCCGCTGTTTTTGAGATTGCGTGATTAACCCTTGTTCTTGCAGGCGCTGCAAAAAACCATACAAAGAAGACCGGACGAAGCCGATTTTTTTGGATAAGCTCCCCACACTGTGTGGGCCATGTGTGAGGAGAAATAAGTATGTCTTGATTTCATCTTCATCAAAATGAAGGCTAGATAAGAGGGAAGTAAGCATAGGTTTATTTGTTGTTGTGAGCTTACAACACTATTTATTAATTTGCAATTATCTATTATGTTTCTTGTTAGAATATTTGTCTTTAAAACAAGACAAAGGAGGCGATGATGAACTTTGAACATTCGCTTAAATTTAGCTCCGCTGAAGAGCGTGAGCAGTTTTTGCAACTTGCACTTACTCTTCTAAGCGGCCTGCTGCCATTAAACGAGTCAGTGCGCGTTAGAATTTGTGTTGACGTAATTCGGGAATCTCGAATGCCAATAACAACTAAAGAAAGCGATGCAAATATTTCTATTAGTTCTCCGAAAGCAGCAACGATTGGTGTTGCGTTGCGCGCGCTAAGGCAGAAGTATGGAATAGTTCAGTCCAAAATAGATACCTTCCTTAGGTTGGGTCAACAATATGTTTCAAAGGTCGAAACAGGACGAATTGAAAAGCCAGTTAAACTGAATCGCCAAAAAGCTTATAAATTGATTGACCTTGGGGTAGATGCCAATGACCCTCTTTTTCTACAGTTCATTGATTTTTTAGAGGAGTGACAGTGTTTGATTCATCAAAACAATAAAAAAATCTGTAGCCGCCTCTACAGATTCTTCTTTTTATTGTAGACAACGCATTCATTATTGCTGTATTTTGTTTAGTAATATTTTTTTTCTTTACCATATTAATATTTAATGATAATTTATTATTAATTTTTAGGTAAAACTTCTCCAAATTTTTAATTATGTCCGAATCCCAAAAGCAAACCCTCCTCCTCCAAGCTAAAAATCACATCACCGACATTCAGCAAAAAATTACTGTTAATATTGAACTTCGTGAAAAAAAGGATCAGGTAAAAAAGCGGGAAGTCATAAGAATGTCTGTTGTTGATGCGTTAACGGAGCGTATTTTGATTGCACATAACCAAGAAAAAATTTCTCACTTGAAACAACTTTTTCCTTCGCCCTATTTCACCCGGTGTGATTTTGAAATGAACGGCGAGAAAAAAATAATGTATTTTGGAAAATTTTCTTTTAGCGAGGAAGGAATTTATTCTTGGGTTACGCCTATCGCCACGTTGCGTTTTGAAAACCCGGGGGCAACTTCATATACTCGGCCAGATGGTAAAATTCAGAAGGGGATTATTGATCGAAAAGACCAGTATATGGTCGTGGATGGTAAACTTATATTTTTTTCAACGGAAGGGATGGGTAAGGCTCGAGAGCTGATTTATCAAGAAAATTTTACTCGCCAAAAAGAGGGTTTTATTTTGCCTGAAGTAGTAGAACAAATGGAAAAAGCACAAGACCAAGTGATTCGCGCAGATCACGATGGTCCATTTGTAATAACTGGTCCGGCCGGCTCAGGAAAAACCACTTTGGCTTTACATCGTGTGGCTTACTTAATGCAATCCCCCGAAACAATCGAGCTTTTTCCACTCGAAACCATTTTAGTATTAGTACAGGATGCTGGTACGAAGGAATATTTTTCCCACCTCTTACCAGATTTGGGCATCAAAGGCGTATCGATTGTTACGTTTGAAGAGTGGGCAAGAACAATTTTGCAAGCCGATGATTACAAATATATTTCGGATTACGGTGAGTTTGAAGACACTAGAATTACGTATGAATATGCCAAACTTCAAGCACTAAAAAATGTTACTGCTGAATATGGAAAGAATTTTTATGCCGTTTTACAAAATGCTTATGAAGAGTACCTAAGTAAAGAACATTTAGAAATATTTTTGTGGCAAAAGAAAAATAAATTGTTCGACCGTTTTGATTTGAGTGTGCTCCTGAGTAGCTATCAGAAAAAATATGGTGATTTTTCGGTTGAAAAGGAATATTACCAAGAACTCGCCAATGGTTCGTATCGGAAGAAAAACGGTTCTTTTCCCGTACGCTACAACCTCATGATTATCGACGAGTTTCAAAATTATTTGCCCGAACAGCTCCGGATTCTTAATTCATGTTTAAATGATCGAATAAAATCCGTAGTGTATGTTGGTGATTTAGCACAGCAAACACAGCTCGGGACAATTCATAGTTTTGAAAGCATGGGGGTAAGTGTGGGTGCAGATCGGGTGGTGAAGTTGCAAAAAGTTTATCGCAATACGAAAGAAATTTTGGCCTATATTCAAAAACTTGGTTTTGATATTGAAATTCCAGCACAAATAAAATCTGGTGAAGAGGTTGAAGAAATAGCTTTACCCAGTATAGAAAAAGAAATAGATTTTATTGCTGATTTTGTGACTAAAGAAAAGGATGGCACTATTGGGGTTCTAGCTCGGAGTAAAGAATATTTAAAAAAGTTTAAAATTTATTTTCAAAATAATTCACGGGTACATGTTTTGAGTTTTTACGAATCACAAGGCGTAGAGTTCGATGCTGTTTTTATTGTGGGAGTAGGGGAGAAGCCAGAATCTAATTTAGAAAAATTGCCGGTTGAGTTATTGGTGGAAATTAAAAAAATTGAAAACGATTTGTTGTATGTGGCTTTGACGCGTGCGATGTCGAGGTTGTGGGTGGTGGGGAGGAGTAATTTGTAAGGTATTTTTTGAAAAATTTTGCAATAAAAAAGTCCCCCGATGTACATCGAGGGACTTTTTATTTTCTGAGAATACTATTGTAATCAAGATTTTTCTTAAATACATTAGTACGATTCTCAGAAAATTTTGAATTTTTTTATTTATACTTATGGAGAAGGAGGAGGGGTGCAGTAGTAATCAAGTATCATTCCTCCGTCCAGAATTAGCCCCGCTCTTTGTACACAAATAAGATCACCATACAGCGGATGCTTTTTTCTGCAATCATTGTTTCCGTTTAAGGGGTCGCACCCTTCACTGGCGTCACAATTTGGTCCGCAGTCAGCGCCGCAGCGAGGGTTGGGCCAACCGTAAACATTGTTCTTGCCATTTCCAATGCACATGCCCAAGTCGAATTTTTGCAAAGCAAGGTCAATCGGATTTCCTGCTCCAGTCATATCGCCAACCTGAACAGCGATATCAGAGGGGGGTAGATCCGAAGGTGTTCCCAAGTCGGGAGTTTCCAGATCCGGCGTGGCGAGATCAGGAGTTGCCAGATCCGGCGTCGCCAAGTCGGGCTTATCAGCCAAATCCGTCGATGGATTTGGATTAGATGGGGGGTTCTGGCAGCTTCTGCTGCCACCAAACGGGTTTGGGAAACATT
>DALYEE010000002.1:21156-30743 GCA_031972655.1 Candidatus Magasanikiibacteriota bacterium | reverse complement strand
TTGGGATCGGCTCGTGCAGGGTGCCGTACTACGCATGCTCCTTAAACTGGAGGGGCTTGAGTAAATGAAACAAACTAACCAAGGAGGAGCCCTCTGTGTCTTTCACCGACACAGAGCATTCTATCTCCCGATCAAATCGGGACTGATGAGTCCTAAAGAAAGTATCTACAGGACGAAATGGAATTAATACAGCAAGACGAAACATGTTTACTTGTAGACATATTTTATCTCGTTGGATAGAAAACCTTTTTTCAAAAGGAGGGACTGATGAAGTCCAAGATCGCTCTCTCTCCTGAGTGTCGCCACAAGCGTGGCAACGGCACAGCCTGCCAGTTTTGCAGGTTTGTGTCACAGGTTGGTAAGAACCAGCCACAAAAACGTGTGCTCACGGCCAAGGAACTGGACGAGCTTACTCGTCCGGAGTGGGAAAAGTTCGTTCTCACCACTCGAATGGATGAGCTCTGTCTCGGGTTCATCCGCCACGCTCCGCGTGAGGTCACGCCGGTTTCCCGTCTGGTCTTCCTGGATCAGTCGGATGGCACGGTCCGCCACATCTTTTAGAGTGGCAATGTAGGGAACCTTTCACCGGGGGGCCTGCATTTCTTACTAAATTTACTTAGATAAAAATTGTTTAATGGTAAACTATTTTTATCTGGATGAATTTCTAAGCTATTGAACGGGAGGTAAGAATGGACTCTAAGCCCACTCTCTCTCAGCAGCTGATCCGCCGCGAGGTTGACTGTTTCATCACGAAAGTCAGCAGACCTCCACAGCAGCCGCGAGAGCGGCGAATCTCCGAAATCTTTTTCTTCTGTATCGCAGAGAGGAGAACGGAGAACGAGGTCGATCAAAAAGATCTCTAACCAATCACCGGAGGACACAGCCGCCGATCCTGTCTGATCGGCTCCTGTGCAAAGTATAAGTGTTTACTTGTGCTGTGCAGAGGGAGGAACCACGAATTGGATGAAAATGGTTTCAAACTTCCTTCAATCAAGGAAGTACAGGCGGCTCTTTTTCCAGAGTCTCAAGGAGAATTGGATGAGCTCTTCACCTGCCCACCTCCCGTCCAACGGATCGAGGAGGGAGATACGGCCCGCGAAACCACGGCAGCCAAAAACCCCGCACCAGATCCCAATGCCACAAGACCAGGAGACTAATCTTCCCCTGTGGCTCAGAGCGTGGCGATGGTTTATCGCCGCGTTGGGCGTCTAACACCCCGCGCCGATGGCACCTGAAAAGGAAGTCATCGGCCGGGTCGCTTTCACTTTATACTTTGAACTATGACCTTAAATGGTCTTTTTTTGTTTTTATACTCAATTTATAAATTTAAAAAGATATAATGCGCCGTAGCTTAAGTTAAATTATTCCTAAAATTAAATAATATATAGTTAAGATTTAATTTCTGCTAAATTCTATTTAGAAAGGCGAAGGAGCATAATTGACAAGAAGCAACACATCCAATATTCTTTTAAAGAAAGATTGAGGTGAAAAGATGAATGAAAGAAAACCCCCAACTTGGAAAGTTGTGCCTCTACTTGAAGCTTTGCGCCAGATCCCTGATGTCGATGCGGGCGCTGAAGATCATCGATCAGTACCAAAAAGCACCCTTCCTGAAAGAGGTGCCAATGATGGCGCTGAGGATCAAGTTGCAATACATGATCGCCCATCTGATGCAGCAAGAAATACTTTTCCGGGCTGCTATAAATTGCCACCCATCGCTCTACCTTCCTCAACTCAAATAGCTGTGCGAGAACAGGATGCAGTAAATCTCAATCATAGATCCGATGAGCCTGATGAATTAGGGTGGGCCTACACCCCAGAGTCACAAATTGGTGTTTTGTCCCCAATGGAGCAGTATCCAAATATTGAACAAGAATCTCTAGGTACTGAACAGCCATGGAGTGAAGTTGACCTCGCCTCTTTACATGACAGAGATCCTGGGTATGTTGATCCGTCATCAGGAGATCCTGTTTTTGCTATAGCTAGTCCTGCTGAATCTCCCCGAAAATCGCCGCTACAGAGATTAATTGACTTTTTGAGTGGGTCTTGGCCTTGGCCATAGTTTAAAAAGTTGATCTTAAAAAAATAAAATATCACAAAAGTTTTGAGGGGAAACTTTCCCCTCCGTTTACCATTTTAAATATATCTAGTATTATATTTACAGTGGTAAACTTTAAAAAATTAAACTCACTATTTATATGGTAGATATCCAAGAGATTTTTAATCGCATGTCTGAGACTAAGAAAAAACAAAAAGATATTAAAAAATTATACCAAGATGCTTTGAAAACCTCTCTCGAATATCAAGATATTTTGACCAAAATAAAGACTTTGCAAGAAAAGAAAAAACAGATTGAAGCCTCCACCAAAGAACAGTTTGCTTCAGAATTCAACCAACTTGATCAATACAAAGAAGATATCGAATCTGACACTGTGCTCATGTCTGACGCTGCGCTTAGCATGATGATAAAAGGGGAGAGAGTAGAAGTGCAAGATGAATACAACAATCCCTACGACCCAATTTTCTCAGTAAAATTCAAAAAAGCCAATTAAGGACAAACTTCAAATAATGCTTCAAAAAAATCCTCTAAACAAAGGATTTTTTTGTTTGACTTTTGCGTATTTTTGCCATATGCTGAAGGTGTATGATTTCAGGAAAACTCTATATCGTCGCAACCCCGATTGGAAATTTAGAAGACCTAACTTTTCGCGCTTTGCGTACGCTAAAAGAAGTTGATTACATTTTAGCCGAAGATACCCGAGTAACCAAAAAACTTCTTGATCATTATCAAATACAAAAATCACTCATTAGCTACCATCATCACAGTGATGCTAAAAAAATTAAAGAAATAAAATCTTTACTCGAAGATGGAAAAAATCTGGCTTTAGTAACAGATGCCGGAACTCCAGGCATTAGCGATCCAGGAAACCAATTGATTAGTATCTTGGCAACGGTAGGGGTTGAAAATCTTCAACCCCACGACGATCAGGTGCAGATTATTCCCATCCCCGGCGCCTCCGCTCTCACCGCAGCCTTATCTATTTCTGGATTCCCCACAGACAAATTCGTTTTTCTGGGTTTTCCACCACACAAAACCAAACGCCAAAAATTTTTTAAAGAAGTGGCCGAAGCCACCCACACTGCAATTTTTTTCGAATCCGGCCACCGAATCACCAAATGCCTGCAAGAATTGAAAGTTTTACTCGATGATAAAAGACAAAATATTGTTTGTCGTGAACTAACCAAAAAATTCGAAACTATTTATCGGGGCACCATTTCCGAGGTGGCGAGTGTGATGAAAGATGAAAGAGGAGAGTTTGTCGTGGTAGTTAAAGCCTAATTACAAAATCCTAATGTCTAATAAAATGTCCAATACCAATTATGATTTAGAAGAAAGAACTGGTAAGTTTGGGGAGGATATTATAAAATTTGCCAATCAAATTCCTAAAAATGAAGTTACTAAACCTCTAATTAGCCAGCTCGTTCGTGCCGGTACGAGTGTTGGGGCAAATTATTGTGAGGCTGACTGCGCCGAGACCAAAAAAGACTTTGAGCACAAAATCGGAATTTGTAAAAAAGAAACTAAGGAAACTAAACATTGGCTAAGAATGATTGCTGAAGCCGTACCAAATCTAAAAGAAAATTGCAGAATATGTTGGCGAGAAGCAACTGAATTAAACCTAATTTTTTGCTCTATTGTTAACAAATCAAGAAAAAATAGAATCGAGACAGACCGTAAAAGTGATATTTAAAAATTTGAAATTTTATTAGACATTAAGATTTAGATATTAGACATTCTATATGAAGAAACCTGTTTATATCACCACCGCCATTGCTTATGCCAACGCCGGTCCGCACATTGGTCATGCTTTAGAATTTTTATATGGCGATGTGATGGCACGATATCAACGTTTGATTGGCAATGAAGTACTTTTTTTAACCGGAACCGATGAACACGGGCAGAAAGTTTTAAAAACAGCCAAAGACCAAGGTAAGGATGTAGAAATTTTTGCATCTGAAAAATCAGCACTTTTTCAAAAATTAGCGGATGAATGGAATATTAGTAATGATGATTTTATCCGCACTACCGAAGAGAGACATATTGCGGCTGCACAAAAATTTTGGACCACTGCCGCTGAAAGTGGAGATATTTATAAAAAGTCATATACTGGTTTGTATTGCATCGGCTGTGAACGATTTATTACCGAAAAAGATTTAGTCGATGGAAAATGTCCTGATCACTTGAAAGAACCAGAAACCGTAACTGAAGAAAATTATTTTTTTCGGCTTTCACGTTACCAAGAACCGCTTGAATTCTTATTCAAAGAACGACCAGATTTTGTCTATCCAAAAACTCGTTACAATGAAATGCTTAATTTGTTGAAAGATGGTTTGGAAGACATCAGTATTTCTCGTGTAAAAGAAAAATTGCCTTGGGGAATTCCTGTGCCAGGGGATGAAGCTCAGGTGATGTATGTTTGGTTTGACGCCTTGATAAATTATATCTCAGCGCTCGGTTACGGTAGTGAAAATGACGAAAAAATTAGCAAATTTTGGCCAGGTATTAACATGGTTGGTAAAGAAATCAACCGTTTTCACTCCTTGCTGTGGCCGGCAATGCTTATGTCTGCGCATTTGGATCCTCCAGCACAAATTGCAGTGCACGGTTGGATGACAGTAAGTTATATAAAAATTAATATTTTATTAAAATAAATTGTTAAAAAATTTCAAAATTAGAGATAAAAACCCTTTTTGTTTAATATTTTTTTTAAATAATTGAACAAATATTGAACAAAAAATGAGCAAATCAATTGGCAATGTTATTGATCCGCTAGAATTGGTAGAAAAATACCCACTCGAAGCAGTACGTTATTTCTTGATGCGTGAAATTCCATTTGATAATGATGGTGATTTTTCTGACGAAAAATTTGTGGAACGCTACACCGCAGATTTAGCCAATGGTTTGGGGAATTTGACCAACCGCATTTTAACCATGATCGAAAAATATTGTGACAACGTTGTGCCAGAAGTTGTAACCATCGACAATGCAATGATTGATATGCTGACCCAAAAAATTTGGCCTGCCTATGTAGAAGAAATGGAAAAATGGCGTTTTGATTTGGCGCTTGAGCAAGCTTGGAAGTTTATAACCTATTGTGACCAATTAATTTCTGATAAAAAACCTTGGGAACTAGCCAAAGCAGGGGAGGATAAAAAAGTAAGTGATTTATTACACCATTTGGCAGAAGCATTGCGCCATATTGCAATAATGGTTTGGCCGGTTATGCCCGAAACCGCAGAAAAAATATTTACCAAACTAGGATTAGATGTTGCATTAGAATTATCGAAACCGTTGGCCGATTTGCAACAGTGGGTAGAGCTAACTGTCGGAAATAAAATCGATAAAGCGGATCAATTATTTCCAAGAATGGATGAAAAGGTTTAATAATCATTTTCATTATGACATTTTCAATCGTAGACATTGTAATAATCGTCATCTTGGGAGTTTTCGCTTGGCGTGGCTATAAGAAGGGATTGATTGAATCACTCGCATCATTTTTGGGTTTAACGATTGGCTTGTATGCTTCGTACAAACTATATGTTGTGGTGGGAGATTGGGTGGCATGGTGGACGGGGTGGGGGAAATCATTTTGCAGAGTGCTAGTTTTTGTTTTGCTTTTTGTTCTACTTAACTGGTTAATAAATTATCTATGCTATTTAGCTGATCGATTTTTGCAACTTCTTTACAAAATCCCATTGGTTCACAAACTGAGCGATTTGCTTGGTGCGATTTTTACCTTGCTTGAAGGAGTGGTTGTGCTAAGTATCGTAATTCTACTTATCATGTATATTCCTTGGAAAAATCCTCTTAAAGAACCAGTCAAGAATTCTGTTGCTGCCGGTTATGTTTCCAAGAGCGCATCCTATGTTTTGCCTTTTATACCAAAAGTGTTCAAAAACGTTCTATAATAAAATATAATTTTAATTTTTCATACTATGAATAATAAAGGAATTATAACTTTTGGAAGCATTTTAGCGATTGGTTTTATTGTAGCAGCGTCAGTAGTTGCAGGTGTTTTTTATAAAATAAAATCTCTAGACAGCACTATTAGTGTTACAGGTTCTTCAGAAAAAATTATCCAATCTGATACAGCAAAATGGAGAGCAAGTTTTTCAAGGACAATTAATTTTGCTAACACAAACTCTTCACCGTTGGTAAATGAAGATTTCAAATCAATTCCTGTTGAAGCGCAGATCAAAAATGTTAACGACCAACTAGCAAAAGATTTGGTGCAAGTACAAAAATATTTAAAAGAAAATAAGGTTGATGCGAAAAGCATTAAAATAAACCCGGTCACCGTGACTCCTATCAATGAACAGGGTAGCTATGGACCGTCGGCAAGAGTTATCGGCTATACACTTACTCAACAAGTAACAGTTGAGGATTCTAATATACAAAATATTACCAGAGTTGCCCAAAATTCTAGCTCACTTTTGAACCAGGGAATAATTTTTACTTCCGAACCAATCGAATACTACTACAGTAAATTAAGTGAATTAAAATTAGATATGTTGGCTGAAGCTACGGAGAATGCTAAAAATCGCGCGGGAAAAATTGCTCAAAGTAGCAATTCTAAAGTAGGTAATTTACGTTCTGCTTCCATGGGAGTTTTTCAAATCATGTCTGTAAATTCGACCGATATTTCTGATTATGGGTCATACGACGTTTCATCCATAGAGAAAAAAGTAATGGCCGTTGTAAAGGCTTCTTTCTTGCTTAAGTAAGGTATGTTGGTAGACACACATTGTCACATTTTTCCAACCTTTTTTAAAAACGACTCCGAGGATGTTGTAAAAGCTTCTTTAGAAAGAGGAGTGATTTTAAATTTGGTTGGTACGCAATACCAAACGAGCGCAGAGGCCGTGGCAATGGCCGAAAAATTTGATGGTGTGTACGCAAGTATCGGGCTTCACCCTACCCATGTTTTTCCAGAATATTTTAATGCTGAGGGGGTAGAGGATAACACCCATGAAACGGAATTTGATTATGAGAAATATAAAAAATTAGCATCAAGCAAAAAAGTGATCGCCATAGGAGAGTGCGGCCTCGATGTTTACCGCTTGCCAGAACATGGTGATAGAAATCTGGTGATTAAAAAACAAACAGAAGTTTTTTTGAAGCAGGTCGAGCTGGCTCGGGAGTTTGATTTGCCGCTGGTTATTCATGTTAGGGCAGCACACCAGGAAATGATTGATGTATTAAAGCGTGAGTGCGAAAATGGAAAGCCGCTGAGAGGGGTGGTTCATTGTTACGATAGTACTTGGGCGTATGCTGAGGAGTTTTTGCAACTCGGATTTCACCTAGGGTTTACCGGAATAATTACTTTCCCCCCAAAAAAGAGCAATCCTGAGGCCCAGCAAGAATTAATGAAAGTAATAGCAAACTGTCCGCTAGACAGAATTCTTTTGGAGACTGATTCGCCATTTTTGGCTCCACTACCATACCGTGGAAAGATCGCAGAACCATGGATGGTGGAAGAAGTTGCTAAAAAAATTGCCGAAATTAAAGGGTTTGATGTGTCTGAAGTACAAGAACAAACAATGGTGAATTTCAAAATCTTGTTTAAGATAGTATAAAAACTTGACTAAAAGTGGTTTTTCTTGTAGAATAAGCAAATTTCTTATGGATAATAAAGATCGATCATATTACTTGTTTGCTATAAGGATCGTTGGCGATTTTGGTCTTAGTATTGCCGCTCCAGTAGTAATTTTGGTTCTCATTGGAGAGTACATAGACGGAAGGTTTCACACCACACCTTGGTTTACTGTTTCAGCCTTCTTTTTTGCTGCGCTGATTTCGGGATTCATTGTTTACAAAAAAACGAAAATATACGGTCAAGAATATCAAAAATTAAACGATAAAAAATAATATGGATGCACATATTCCAAGTCTAGCCCCAGATACGATTTTTCATCTTGGGCCTTTTGGAATTACCAACACAATGATTAATAGTTGGATTGCCATCGTTTTATTTTTAATTCTTGGTTTTTTTGTTTTTCGAAAAACCTCTTTAAAACCAAAAAAATTACAAAATTTTATTGAGTATTTTCTTGAAAAATTATTTGTTTATTTTGATGAGGTAACAGGTAGTCGTAAAAAAACTATCTCCTTTCTTCCAATCATTGGTTCAGTTTTCTTTTTTATTCTTTTATCCAATTGGCTTGGTTTGCTTCCGGGAACAGGAAGTATTACAGTAGGTCACGCGCCTCTGCTTCGCCCGGCTAACACAGATTTAAATCTCACTATCGCAATGGCCGTTGTATCTGTTTTGGTTTCCCATGTCTATGGCATTATGGCGGTAGGAACTTTTACGCATTTAAATAAATTTATTCAAAAAATTGATTTGTGAGTTAAATTTATAGTTCATTTGGCTTGGAAGTGTAATAAAAAGTTTCCGCAACGGTCCGGTTGCAGTTTTGACTGCTTTGGTAGAATTTGCTGTTGGATTGATAGAAATTGTGGGTGAGTTATCAAAAGTTTTGTCATTATCTTTGAGACTTTTTGGTAATATTTTTGCGGGTGAAGTATTGCTTACCGTCATAAGTAGTTTGATGATAGGCTTAGTTCCGGTTCCATTTATGTTGCTAGAATTGATGGTTGGTTTAATTCAAGCCGGAGTTTTCACTATTCTAACCCTAGTTTATTTAACCATTAACAGCCAAGAACCACACGGTGCAGAATCGCATTGAGACTAGGATTGAATCTGTAATTTAGAAATTTCAGATTCAACTTAATTCTTAAGAAATACCATCCGCGAGGTTATAAACACCCCCCCCCAAAAAAAACACAATAAACCCTCGGCCGGCACAGGTATTTTAGAAAGGTCGTATATATGAGTCATGAAAATGTACTCGCAATCATCAAAGGTCTTACTATGGTATTTGGTGGAATGTTGCCAGCTTTTGCGATTAGTAAAATTGTCTCCAAAGCGATGGACGCTATTGGAAGAAATCCAGAAGCAGGTCCAAAATTGTTCGTACCGATGTTGCTTGGTGCAGCTTTTGCAGAAGCAATTGCAATTTATTCTTTAGTTGTTGTATTTACTATAAAGTAAAGTAATCAAATCTGTCAGATCATTTTAGCAAATGGTCTGACCACATTGGATTATTTAAAAAATAATATGAATTTTATAGACATTGCAGAAGCAAGTACCGAGGCTACCGAACTCGCTGTAACTGCAGAAAACAATTCTGAGGGAGTGTTGAGCTCTTTGGGGATTCATGGAACAGACATTGCTTTTCAGTTGGTAAACTTTATTATCGTCTCGTTGATTATTTGGTTTTTAATTTTGAAACCGATAACTAAAAAAATGACCGAACGTCAAAAATTGATTGACGATAGCTTGAAAAATGCTGACGAAATCGAAAAACGTTTAAATAAAAGCCAGATTGAATATCAAGAGCGAATTGACCAGGCAAAAATTCAGTCACGAAAGATTATTGACCAATCCACTGAGGAGGCGATCCAAAATAAAGAAAAATTAAAAGCCTGGGTTGATTATGCGCGTCAGAATAAATGTATTATT
>DALYEE010000002.1:13663-21146 GCA_031972655.1 Candidatus Magasanikiibacteriota bacterium | reverse complement strand
TGAAGAATTAATTGATCAGGCAAAACAAAAAATTCAACTTGAAAAGGAAAAAGTACTGAAGGGTATTAAAGAAGAAAGTGCGACTTTGCTCAGTTTGGCTTTGGAAAAAATAATTGGGAAAAAAATTGATTTGAGTCAGGATAAAGAAATTATTGAAGAAATGATTCATAAAATGAAATAAGTATGAAACGAAAAACCACAACTTTATATGCGGAAGCTTTATACGAGGTGACCAAAGATATTACCGACCAAGAACGTTTGAGAAATATTATAGCTGTTTTTTTTAAAATGATTGTAGGACACGAACGAGAACAAGATGCTTCGGATATCATAGTTGAATTTGAACATATTCAGAAAAAAAATGCTGGAATTATTGAGGCTGAAATTACTACGGCATTTGCCCTAAGTGATGAACTTAAAAATAATATTGCTAAAAACCTCGGTGAAAAAGTAGAAATTACTGGGCGTGTCGACGCTTCGATTCTGGGTGGAATTATCGTAAAAACAAACGATCTAATTCTAGACGGAAGTTTAAAAACACAGCTTACAAAATTAAAAAATGCCTTAGTTTCCTAAATATATGTCAAAAAATTTCATTGTTGAAGAATTCAAAAAAAATATTGCCTCATTTGAAAAAAAGGTTGAAGTAGAAGAAGTTGGAACTGTTATGGAAGTAGGGGATGGCATTGCTCGTATGAATGGCCTTACCAAATGCCAATCCAATGAAATGTTGGAATTCCCAAATAATACTTTTGGGGTAGCACTTAATCTTGAAGAGGGTACGGTTGGCGCGGTTATTTTGGGAGCCTACCAACATATTAAACAAGGTGATGTTGTAAAAAGAACTGGTAGAATTCTATCCATTCCCGTTGGTGAAGAAATAGTTGGTCGTGTAGTAAATCCGCTTGGGCAAGCTGTAGACGGAAAAGATGCTATTTCTTCTAAGAAATTTTATCCGATAGAAAAAATTGCTCCTGGGGTTATGGCTCGTGAGCCAGTTAACCAGCCGGTACAAACCGGTATCAAAGCGATTGATGCCATGATTCCAGTTGGACGTGGTCAGCGTGAGCTTATTATTGGTGATCGCCAAACGGGTAAAACCGCTGTTGCTATTGATACTATTATCAACCAAAAAGGCCAAAACATGATTTGTGTGTATGTTGCCATTGGTCAAAAAGAATCAAAAATTGCTCGTATTGTTGCCAAACTCGAAGAAACTGGAGCGATGGAATATACAGTTGTAGTGAATGCGAGCGCTTCTAACCCAGCATCGTTACTCTATATTGCACCTTATTCTGGTGTTGCCATTGCGGAGTACTTTATGGATCAAGGAAAAGATGTTTTGGTGGTTTATGATGATTTATCAAAACAAGCTTCTGCTTATCGCGAAATTTCACTGTTACTTCGCCGTCCACCAGGTCGTGAAGCGTATCCTGGAGATGTTTTCTATTTACATTCTCGCTTACTCGAGCGTGCTTGCCGCCGCAATGCGGAGGCTGGAGGGGGATCGATCACCGCTCTACCAATTATTGAAACTCAAGCTGGTGATATTTCTGCCTATATTCCTACCAACGTAATTTCTATTACCGATGGCCAGATTTTCTTGGAAAGTGATTTATTTTTCCGTGGTATTCGCCCAGCTCTGAACGTAGGTATTTCTGTTTCTCGTGTAGGATCGAGCGCTCAAATGAAACCAATGAAAAAAGTTGCTGGTAAAATGAAATTAAGCATGGCGCAGTTCCGTGAACTTGAGGCCTTTGCACAATTTGCTAGTGATTTAGATCCGGAAACCAAAAAACAAATTGACCTTGGTCAACGTTTGATGGAAATTTTGAAACAACCGCAATATCAACCATTATCTGTTGCTCATCAAGTGGCAATTATCTATGCTATTTCAAATGGTTTTGCTAGTGACGTTGAAGTTAAAGGTATCAAAGAATGGGAAAATAAATTCCACGAGTTTTTGGATAAAACGCAAAAAACTCTTCTTGATACAATCGGTGAAGGTAAGTGGGATGAAACGGTAGAAAAAAGTTTGAAAGAGGCAATTGAAGAGTATAAAAAAAGTAAATAAAATTCCGGTACTTAATTTTTATGGCACTCTCCACTAAAACAATTAAACGTCGCATTAAATCTATTGCTAATACCAAAAAAATTACCAAAGCAATGGAAATGATTAGTGCGGTAAAAATGAGACGAGCGGTAAAAAATGATACTGATGCTCGGGCTTATTCAAATATTGCCAACGAAATTTTGGAAAATATTTCTAAGAAATCACCCGGTGCCATACATGCGTTGCTTCAGGTGAGAAAAGTTAAAAAAATTGCAATTATTTTTATTACCAGTAACCGTGGTTTGGCTGGTGGTTTTACCACAAAATTACTCCAAGAAACGAATAATTTTATCAAGGGAATTAAGAATGAAAATCCAAATGCAGAGGTTGAAATTATTTTGATGGGTAAAAAAGGAAGAAAAATATATCAATATTTTAAACATACTATCGTTGCTGAGTTTGAAAAAATGGATATTACTACGCACCCAAAGCAAGTTTTTCCTTTGGCTCGGATGGTAGTTCGGGAATATATTGAAAAAAAATACGATCAAGTTTTTGTTGCTTATACGCACTTCAATTCTGCAATTAAACAACTTCCACTTATTAAACAAATTTTACCCCTAAAAAGTGGTTTTAAAGAAACCGTGGTTGAGGTTAAGGATAAATCTCACAATACAGAGTTAGTAGTAAATGAAATAGATAAAGAAGTAGATGATATTGAAGAAAATAGAAATGATATTGAAGAAAATATTGAGGAAAATTTTGAAATAGAATACGATAAAGATTTTCTTTTTGAACCAAGTGCTATTGAAGTGCTTGAAGTTCTGCTGCCGCGATTGATTGAAACACAAATTTACCAAGCAATTTTAGAGTCAGACGCTTCGGAACATAGCGCGCGTATGATGACTATGCAAAGTGCATCAGACGCTGCGGGTGAAATGATTCAAGAATTAAATACGACGTTTAACAAAGCCAGACAGGCAGCAATTACGACAGAAATTATGGAAGTTATTGGTGGGGCAGCAGCTTTGGAATAAAATTAAAAATTAAATTTTTTAAAAATCCGTATGAATACAGGTATTATCAAACAAATTATCAGTGTAGTTGTCGATATCGAATTCAAGGAAAAAATTCCAGATCTTTATAATGCACTTGAAGTTAAAATGCCAAGTGGTGATGTTTTGACTTTGGAAGTACAGCAACATGTTGGTTCAAACATGGTCCGCGCCGTTGCGATGAGCACTACTGACGGCTTGGAGCGTGGCCAAGAAGTAGTAGATACCGGCAGCCCCATCAAAGTACCGGTTGGCCCAGAAACTTTAGGTAGAATGTTTAATGTCGTAGGAAAAGAAATTGATGGTTTGGGTAAATTAAAAACTACCAAAACTTACCCTATCCACCGTGCTGCTCCAAAATTTACCGATCAATCCACAAAATATGAAATTTTAGAAACTGGTATTAAAGTTATCGATTTGATTTGTCCGTTTTTGAAAGGTGGAAAAGTTGGTTTGTTTGGTGGTGCGGGTGTAGGAAAAACCGTTATTATCCAAGAACTAATTCGTAATATCGCTCAAGAACATGGCGGATACTCCATGTTCGCCGGAGTTGGTGAGCGTAGTCGTGAAGGAAATGATCTTTACCGTGAAATGAAAGAAAGTGGTGTACTCGAAAAAACCGCGCTCGTTTTCGGCCAAATGAACGAACCACCTGGTGCTCGCGCACGTGTAGCGCTTTCTGCCTTGGCGATGGCCGAATACTTCCGCGATGAAGAAGGTCGTGACTTGCTGCTATTTATCGACAATATTTTCCGTTTCACTCAAGCTGGTTCTGAAATGTCTGCGTTGTTAGGACGTATGCCTTCAGCTGTAGGATATCAGCCTACCTTGGCTACAGAAATGGGTGCCCTGCAAGAACGTATCACTTCTACTGAAAAAGGCTCTATTACCTCCGTACAGGCCGTATACGTGCCAGCTGACGACCTAACTGATCCAGCACCTGCTACCACTTTTGCTCACTTAGACTCTACTGTAGTATTGAACCGTTCGCTATCAGAGCTTGGTTTTTACCCAGCGGTTGACCCATTAGACTCTAACTCAACTATTCTTGATCCAAACATTGTTGGTCAGGAACACTATAAAACAACTCTAGATGTACAGCGTGTGTTGCAGCGTTATAAAGACCTACAAGACATTATTGCTATTCTAGGTATGGAAGAATTGAGCGATGAGGATAAAATCACTGTTTCTCGTGCTCGTAAAATTCAGAAATTCTTGTCACAGCCTTTCTTCGTGGCTGAGGTATTTACCGGATCTCCTGGAAAATATGTGCCACTTGCAGAAACCATTCGTGGATTTAGAGAAATTTTGGACGGCAAACATGATGATAAGAATGAACAATTATTCTACATGAAAGGTACAATCGACGAAGTGAAATAATTACGTATGTTAAAAATAAAACTTCAAATCATTACTCCAGAAAAAGTAGTTTTCTCAGAAGAGGTAGATCAGCTTAGTGTAACAACTGAGGCTGGAGAAATCACTATCCTTCCACATCATATTCCGCTGGTTACCACACTAAAAGCGGGGGAGTTGCGTTATAAAAAAGATGGGCAAGAACATTTTTTGGCCATTTCTGGCGGTTTTACTGAAGTTCGCCCACATAATGAAGTGGTAGTTTTAGCAGATAGTGCTGACTATGCTCACGAAATTGATATAGCAAAAGCAGAGGAAGCTAAAAATAAAGCGCTCAAACTTCTTCAGGAAGAACATGATAAAGACGACATCGAATATGTTTCAATTCAAGGAGTTATGGAAAGAGAATTAAATCGTATTCGTGTGGGAAATAAATATAGAAAACTTCCTCCGAGTGTTTAATTTTTTTACAACCTTTCTGTAACGTGTTACACTTAACGCATTAAATCTTAATGTATGCGTATGAAGTGCAAAATGTGTAGCATGGAAATTACTGAAGACCAAAAGTGTTGTGCCGATGGCATGAACTGCAGCACCTGCTCACCAGAGTGCAAAGACAAAATGGGCGATGATGGGAAATGCACCTGCGGATGCATGAGCTAAGAAGAAAACTCAAGAAATAAGGTGGAATAAATTTTCCGCCTTATTTTTTTGTGGTATACTATAGGCGAAAAATATGAAAGCAAACACCAAACTAACACTTAAAATTTACTGGCAACACCTTAAAAAATATAAGGTGAGATTTTTTATTACTTTGTTATTGCTAATCGGTGGTAGTATTGTCTCAAATTTTGTACCACTGTACTATGCAAAATTTTTTAATGTATTCTCAAACGGAGCTCAAAAAAATGATCAATTTAAAGAATTGCTCAATATTTTATTTTTGATTGGTGCTTTTTCCTTTGTAAGATATTTTTTGTGGCGGATAACTCCGTTTATAACCACTACATACGTCTCCCAAATTCAGGAACAAGATTTGTACACTACCTGTTTTAGTTATCTACACCGACATTCTTTCAGTTTTTTTAACGGAAATTTCGTAGGTTCTCTAGTTAAACGAGTCCACCGTTTCGTACGATCCTTTGTAAATATTTATGACAATGTTGTTTGGTATTTAATGGGCCTATGTGTTGATATAGTTACCATCTATATTATTTTAACCCAGCGAAACATTTGGTTAGGAATCATAATTCTGGTATGGACTATTGTCTTTTTGATCATCAACTGGTTTTTGGCGCAGTATAAATTGAAGTACGATATTTTATACAGTGAAGCCGACTCCAAAGCATCGGGTTTTTTGGCTGATACCATTACAAACAATGTAAATGTTAAACTTTTCAATGGATTCGAGCGCGAGCTAGGGGATTTTAATAAGTTAACAGAAAAGGTTAAAAATTTGAGAAAGATTAAATGGTATCTGGAGTCTACCTTTGAAGCAATACAGGGTTTTTTGATGATCTCATTGGAAATCGGTATGTTTTACGTTGCGGTTATTTTATGGCAAAGAGGAATAATAACTGTCGGGGATTTTGTGTTGATACAAGCTTATGTTTTACATATTTTTAATCAAGTTTGGGGGTTTGGAAGAACCGTAAGATTCATTTATGAGTCATTAGCAGATGCTGAGGAGATGACCATTACTCTAAACACTCCACACGAAATTCAAGATATAAAAAATGCCAAACAACTTAAAGTTATAGAAGGAGCAGTCGTTTTTGAAAATGTTGGATTTTATTACCATGAAACTAGAAAAATATTTGAAAATTTGAACTTTAAAATCGATCAAAATCAAAAGATTGCCTTAGTTGGCCCATCTGGTTCAGGTAAATCAACAATCATTAAATTACTTTTGAGAATGCACGACTTAAGTACTGGAAAAATCTCCGTTGATGGACAAAATATCGCCAAGGTTACTCAGGATAGTTTATGGAAAAATATTAGTCTAGTTCCTCAAGACCCTATACTATTTCACCGTTCATTGCTAGAAAATATTCGCTACGGCAAACCAGAAGCAACTGAAGAAGAAGTGAGGCAGGCCGCACGTTTGGCTCATTGTGATGAGTTTATATCAGCTTTTCCAGAAAAATACGAAACCCACGTGGGGGAGCGTGGTGTTAAATTGTCGGGAGGTGAAAGACAAAGAGTGGCCATCGCCAGAGCAATCCTTAGAAATGCTCCAATTTTAGTTTTAGACGAAGCGACATCAAGTCTAGACTCGGAGTCAGAATCTTTGATTCAAGATGCTCTTAACAACCTCATGAAAAATAAAACGGTAATCGTTATCGCTCATCGGCTTTCTACAATTATGAAAATGGACCGCATTATTGTTCTGGAGCCGGGAAAAATTGTAGAAGAGGGGACACATGAGGAGTTGGTAAAAAAACAAAAAGGTTTATACAAAAAATTATGGAAGTTCCAAGCTGGTGGTTTTATTGAATAAGCTAATTTCAAAGACTGATTTCCAAGTGATAGGTAGTGGGTACAATAAGTGTTCAAACAATATATTTACCCAAAAATATGGTCATTTAATCTGACCATATTTTAGTCTGAAATTAGTTGTGCTATTCGAGCGTTTTGGTTATAATGACCACACTAAAAATGAATATGTCAGAACTCAATCCTGAACAAAAAGAAGCGGTGGAGTATTTGGGAAGCTCGCTAATTATTATTGCCGGAGCTGGAACCGGTAAAACATTGGTGGTTACTAAAAAAATTTCCCATATTATAGAATCAAATTTTGCTAAACCAGAGGAAATTTTAGCGTTAACATTTACCGAAAAAGCCGCATCGGAAATGGAAGAACGGGTAGATATGCTGCTCGGGAACTCATACAGCAACATAAATATTTCAACGTTTCATGCATTTTGTCAGCGAATCTTAGAAAATTACGCTACAGACATCGGCTTGAGTAATCAGTTTAAAGTCTTAACTGAAAACGAAGCTTGGCTTTTAATTCGGG
>DALYEE010000002.1:10336-13653 GCA_031972655.1 Candidatus Magasanikiibacteriota bacterium | reverse complement strand
GCAAAATTTAATCTTGACTATTACAAACCACTAGCGAACCCAACTCGCCACATCCATGAACTTTTAAAGCATTTTAGTAAGTGTAAAGACGAGTTAATTTCTGCGACGGATTATTTTTCTTTTTATGAAAACCAAAAAGCTGATAGTGACGAAGCAAATATTGAAGAAAAAAATCGTTTAAAAGAAATTTCGGACGCTTATAATACATATAACAATTTGTTGCTTGAAAAGAACGCATTGGATTTCGGAGATCTTATTTTTTACACAATCAAGCTTTTAGAAACAAGACCAAATATTTTACATAAATTGCAAAAACAATTTCGCTGTATTTTAGTTGATGAATTCCAAGATGTTAACTGGGCTCAATATAAATTAATTAAACTATTAAATTCCAAAGATTCTCACTTAACGGTAGTTGGTGATGATGATCAGAGCATATACGCATTCCGCGGAGCATCAGTTTCCAACATTCTGCGTTTCAACGAGGATTATCCCAAATCTCACAAAGTTGTTTTGACAAAAAATTACCGCTCCGAACAAAAAATACTTGATACGGCTTATACTGTAATTCAAAATAATAATCCCGACCGCCTTGAAGTTAAACTAAATATTGATAAAAGATTAATCTCTTCCGTTGAGCCAGAATCAAAAGGTGAAGTATTCCACGAACATTCCCATAGTCTAGACGAAGAAATGGAAAAAATTGTATCTAAAATAATTTCGATAAAAAAAGAATACCCAGACTCAACTTGGAAAGACCATGCGGTTCTCGTTCGCGCCCATAGTCATGCTGTCCCCCTCATTAGTTATTTAGAGAAAAAAGAAATCCCTTATAGTTTTCAAAATTCTACCGGTCTGTTTAGGCAAAAGATTGTCTTGGATTGTCTTGGATTTCTTAAGCTGCTCATAGACAGATCAGACTCAGCAGCATTGTACAGACTACTTTGTTTTGATTTTTTGGAAATTAAAAGTAATGATTTACAAAAAATAACGTATAATGCCAAAAGGAAAAGTTTGCCATATTTTGAAATTTTGAAAAATGCGAGAACATATGGTTTTTCTTCAGAATCTTTAGAAAAAACAGATAAGGTAGTTGGTTTGATTATTGAAGGATCAGAAGCAGCTAAATTAAAAAAACCTTCGCAAATATTATTTAACTTTTTGGAAAAAAGCGGTTATTTGGAACACTTACAAAAAGAAGTTAATAACGAGAAACTGCAAAAAATCCATTATCTTACACAGCTCTTAGAAAAAATGAGTCAATATGAAAGTGTCACACCACAAAAATCAAATCTTCTAGGATTTTTGGAGATGTGTGAATATGGAATGGAATCCGGGGACGAAGGGGATGTGGAGCAACCTGCCGCCGCAAGTGATTGTGTACAAATAATGACCGTACACGCTTCAAAAGGATTGGAATTTAAGCACGTTTATTTGATCAACCTGGTCGAAGATCGCTTTCCTTCACGTAAACACAAAGATGGGATTGAGGTTCCAGAAGAATTAGTAAAAGAACAGCCGCCCACAGGAGATGCTCATTATCAAGAAGAGAGAAGGTTGTTTTATGTTGCGCTAACGCGCGCCAAAAAATCTATCTTCTTATATAGTTCTGATAATTACGGTGGTGTGCGAGAGAAAAAAATAAGCCGTTTTTTGAGTGAGATCGGTTTTGTTGGCAACTCAGTTTTTGAAAAAGATTTAGCCAAAAAAACTTTAAAAAGTTTAACCCAAAATACCCCAAATTCTAGCATACTTGAGCAGTTCGAAGTTCCCAAAAAGTTTTCTTTTTCACAACTTGCTTCATATGAAAACTGTCCATATCAGTACAAACTTGCACACGTTATAAAAATTCCTACCAGAGGGAATGCTAGTTTAAGCTTTGGGCAGACGATGCACAGTACAATGCAAAAGTTTTATACACGCGTTCAGGAACTCAACAAAGTAAAGCAATCCTCTTTGTTTACTCTCCAAAACGGGGTGGAAAAGGAAAAAAACACGGGAGTCAAATATCCTAGTTTAGAAAATTTGATTGATTTGTACAATCAGTCCTGGATCGACGATTGGTATCAAAATAGTGAACAAAAGAAAATATATTATGAACAGGGTAAGGATATACTAAAGAATTTCTACGAAAAAAACTTCCCAAATTTTGATATTCCAATAAGTTTAGAGGGTTGGTTTAAAGTATCTATTGAAGGAAATATTTTGCATGGCAGGATCGATCGTATTGACCAGCTTCCTGATGGAACGCTTGAAATCATAGACTATAAAACAGGACGCCCTAAGGAAAAATTGGAATCTTCTGATAAAGACCAGCTTTTACTTTATCAAATTGCTACTGAAGAATTACCACAATTTCACCATATTGGAAAAACCAGCAAACTTACCTTTTACTATTTAAATAATGGAACAAAAATTTCGTTCTTGGGCACACAAAAAGAGATTGAAAAATTCAAATCTAAAACAGCCCTGGTGATTGAAAAAATCTCCTCACATCAATTTGAAGCAACACCAAGCCAGTACGTTTGCGGATCGTGCAGTTTTAAAGAAATATGTGAATTTAGACAACTATGAAATCGCTGGAATCTATATTAAAACGTAATGCATCATCTAGCCAGATGATTGTCACTGGGGTTAGCTCAGCAAGAATTGTGTATTTGGCCAACAAGGCACTGGGTGAAATTCTCGGTCAAAATAAACCTGAAGCCAAAGCGGTCTATATAAAAAATCATATTTTAATGATTGAGTGTAAATCTTCGGTTATTGCTCAGGAACTGAGAATGCACGAGGAAAAAATACTGGCGAAAATACTTGAAACTATGCCAAATGCAACAAACATAAGGGTAAAGTATTCATCTTCAAGTTGATTTATCTCGTGGATACATATGGTGTTCAAGGGTGACGAAAGACCCAATTCATTTTTTCTTGCAAATTAACCTAATTTTCATTATACTTAGGCATACATATGTCACTAAAAATTTGCACAATTTTTTTGTTGATCACCTCAATATTTAGTTGGATTTTGTGGTTTTTTATTTTGCAAAATTTTAACCCAAACGAAGCTTCACAATTTGTGTTTTTATTGTTCTATCTTTCCTTCTTCATTGCTACTTTAAGTACATTTTGCACATCTCTACTGATTTACAAAATTATCTCCCATGACAAAAGAAGTGAGCTTGAAATTTTTAAATTTACTTTTCTAAACAGCGGCTTAATGTCTATAGTAATTGTTGTTTTATTACCGCTTTTACACCTAAAATTATTAAGGTACTGGAGTGCCCTACTAGTTTTATTGATTATGTTTGTGACGATAATAA
>DALYEE010000002.1:5791-10326 GCA_031972655.1 Candidatus Magasanikiibacteriota bacterium | reverse complement strand
ATAATAATTTTATCCAGAAGTACAATGAAAAAAAATTATGCTAAGTAAAATAACAAATAGATTCCGAAAAGAGCTTGGGATTGATCTGGGAACGGCTAATACTTTAATCTATGTAAAAGGTAGGGGTATTGTGATTAACGAACCAAGCATTGTAGCCATCAATACCAGAACCGAACAAATTTTGGCGGTAGGAAATGAGGCGAGAAACATGCTTGGCAAAACGCCCCCCCACATTGTGACAACCAGACCTTTAACAAACGGCATTATTTCTGACTTCGAAGTTGCCGAAAAAATGCTACACTACTTTATAGACAAAGTATACGAGGGTAGCTCGCTTAGTTTTTTTTCTAGGCCAAAAGTAGTCATTGGTGCTCCCGTTGATATTACTGAGGTAGAGCGCAAAGCGATTGCTGACGCGATTATGAATGCCGGTGCAAAGGAGGTGTGGATAGTAGATGAGCCTATGGCTGCAGCAGTTGGCTCTCGCATGCCCGCACAAGAACCTGTGGGAAACCTAATTGTTGAGATCGGGGGAGGAACATGCGAAATTGCGGTTATCTCACTTAGCGGAATTGCAGTTAAAAAATCGATAAAAATTGCTGGCGATGAATTAAATAGAAATATTATCCAATATGCGCGTGATGTTTTTAAAATTCTACTTGGAGAACGACAGGCCGAAGAAATTAAGATGAAAATCGGCTCAGCGGTTGAGCTCAGCGAGACTATCGAATTCCCCATGCGCGGAAGAGATCTGGTAACGGGTTTGCCTCGTGAAATTATGATAAACGACAGCGAGGTCAGGGAAGCGCTAAGCAAATCGTTACGCGTAATAGTAGATAATATAAAAGCCGTACTAGAAATAACCCCGCCCGAATTAGTAGCAGATATCCATGAAAGGGGAATATTGCTTTCTGGAGGGGGGTCACTCCTGCGTGGTCTAGATCAGTTGGTTGCCAAAACGGTAGAGATTCCCGTGCGTATTGCAAACGACCCTTTGACCTCAGTGGTTCGTGGAGCGGGTTTACTTCTTGATGAACCAGAGCTGTTAAACGAAGTCGCAGTCTGGCCACAAAAAAACCGTCGGTAAGTTTAAAATATGATTTCACCAAAATTAAAAAAAACCTATGCTATCACAGGCATCGTTTTTGTGATAATAGTTGCGGGGCATTATCTTGGTTTATTCAAACCAATTGAAAATGTTGCGCGAGCTTTGATTATTTCACCTTTTTCAAAATCGCATGTTCTTAGTATAAAAGTAAATAATAAATTTCAGCTTTTTAAAAACCCAGATGATTTTTTGAACCAATACGGTCTTTGTGTTTCAGAACTAGAAGAGCAAAATATTTTAAAAAGCAAAGTTAGCATATTAGAGAGAGAAAACGTGGAATTAAAAAAACAACTAAATTTTGTTCAAAAAACTTCCACTTCCACAATCTCAGTAGACGTTATAGGCAATGACTTGGTCGGAACAGAAAAAATTATTATTGTTAATGGAGGACAAAAAAATTCCATAAAAATTAATGACCCGGTTGTAGTAGGAGAAGGAATTGTTGTGGGGAAAATAATCAAAGTTGAAGATACTATTTCAATAGCCAGGCTGATTAGCGATAATCAAAGCAGGATTTCTGCTAACGTGTTAAATACAGACCAGAGTTTTGGTATCGTAGAAGGTGGTTATGGGCTCAGTTTGAGAATGAAATTTGTTCCACGAAGCGAAACGATTCATTTAAATGACCAAGTAGTTTCTTCTGGTCTCGATGGTTTTTTTCCAAAAGGGCTCCTCATAGGAAAAGTTATTGAGGTTGAAAATGAAGCTTACCAAGGTTTTCAAACAATCAGTTTGATCCCTGCGACTGATCTGTCAAAGCTGACAACTGTTACAGTGCTTTTAAAAAACTAAGATGTGCGAACATTTCTCAGAACAATTATTCTTATAATTTTAGCAATTCTTTTAACCGTTGCTCATGTTGTTTTTAAAATTTTTACTCCGTTTCCTTTTAACCAGATAAATTTTATTTTTCTGGTAACCATACTACTGATAATCTTTAAAGATTATTCACAAGTATTCATTTTGATTTTAATACCCACATTTTGCTTGGAACTTTTCTCAACATACCCTTTTGGAATCAATAGCGCCGCTTTAATTCTTAGTATATCGATTCTTAGTTGGTTTTTAAAAAACATTTTTACCAACCATTCTTTCTACATTGTATTTCTAATCAGTATTCTTTCCATGCTTTGGTATCACCTGATATTTATTTTGATTGCATATATTTTTCACTTTTTTTCACCGTTTAGTTTTAACATTTCTTCACAAAACCTACGCGAATGGTTAACGGAAATTCAGTTTACTTCTGGTACCACTACTACACTTTATTTGCTTATCTCATTTTTAAATAAACGTAAAATGCCCCACTATATCGGTATAAAAGATGGATTTATTTCGTATGAATAAAAATCCATTTGACGACATTGGAATCAAAACCACAGCCTCCTTACCGGGTAGGTATAAGTTGTCGTGGGTGGAAAATTCTTTGGACGCTGAAGAAACAAACTTCGATAAAATTAATATTAGCCACACCCGTTCCTACCTTGGAAAAAGTATTTCATTAAAAAGAATTAAAATTTTTGCTTGCATAATCTTACTAGGCTTGTTTACTATTTTTGCTAGAACAGTTTTTCTACAAATATTCGGAGGTGAACACTACAAAAGATTGGCAGAAAGAAACCGAATTCGCTACATTCCCATCCCTGCTCAAAGAGGTATTATATTTGATCGTTTTAATAAGGAACTTGTTCAGAATGCACCCAGTTTTCTTTTGAGTATTATCCCACAGCAGCTTCCAAAAGATTTGATTGATAGAAAAAAAATAATTGACCGGGTTGCTGTTTTAAGTGATGTAGAATCCGAAATAATTGAGGCTAAATTAAAAAAATTTCAACAATCCAGCTACCAATCTTTGGTCATCAAGGAAAATTTGGATTATAGTTCTGCTTTAAAAATGTACGCGCAAAATAGCGACCTTCCAGGCATTTCTATAGAAAACAGTACGAAAAGACACTATATTTCACCGGAATTTTCTCAATCTAGTAGCACCCTTCTAAGCATGTCACATGTTGTTGGATATTTAGGAAAAATTCATGATCAAGAATGGGATAGTTTTCAATCTCAAGGATATTTGGTATCTGATAATATTGGTCGAACTGGCTTAGAAAAAACGTATGAGACGGATCTGCGTGGAAAATATGGTTACAAGAAAATTGAAGTAGACGCCCTAGAGCGGGAACAAGGAACTATTTCTGTAGAGCCCCCAGTCCCCGGAAAAAATCTTTACCTCACTATCGATGCTGAAGCTCAGGAAAAAATGGAGTCTCTTATGGAAAATATGCCTCAAAAGCTACGTAAAAAAAGAGCGGCAGGTATAGCATTAAATCCAGCGACGGGAGAAATTTTAGCTTTAGTTAGTTTACCAACCTTTGATAATAACGATTTCTCAGGAGGAATCACTTCTGCTACTTTTCAAAAATATAATACCGATACCGACCAGCCGCTATTCAATCGAGCTATTTCTGGCCTATACCCACCAGGTTCTACTGCGAAGATAATGGTGGCTGCGGCAGCTCTACAAGAAAAAATTATCACTCCAAACACAACATTCAATAGCACTGGCGGTTTACATGTGAGTCGCTGGTTTTTCCCAGATTGGAAAGCGGGTGGTCATGGGTTAACCAACGTAAGCAAGGCCATTGCCGCATCAGTAAATACATTTTTTTATTATGTGGGTGGGGGTTATGACAATTTTATTGGTTTAGGAGTAGATAAAATAGTTGAATATTTGCACAAATTTCATTTAGGCCAAAAAACAGAAATTGACCTTCCAGGAGAAAAAGCTGGTTTTGTTCCTTCAAAAGATTGGAAGCAGAAAGAGAAAAACGAATCGTGGTTTATTGGTGACACCTATAACCTTTCTATCGGCCAAGGGGATTTGCTGGTGACACCACTACAGGTGGCTTTATGGACAAGTGCCGTGTCAAATGGGGGAAACATAGTCCAACCTCATGTGATGAAAAAAATAGTAGGTGTTTCAGATAAAAAAGAGGTGGCATTTCCGGTAAAAAATGCTTCTGAACCCTTTATTTCTAGCGAAAACTTATCAACGGTTAAGCAAGGCATGAGAGATTGTGTTACCTCGGGGAGTTGTCAGTTGCTTAAAAATCTATCATTTACTTCTGGTGGAAAGACCGGTACAGCGCAATGGAACAAAAACCACCCAAACCATGCTTGGTTTACAGCATTTGCCCCTTTTAACAACCCCCAAATCGTAGTCACAATCTTGGTAGAAGAAGGAGATGAGGGGTCGAGTGCGGCCGAGCCAATTGGCCGAGATTTCCTGGATTGGTGGGGAAACAAATATTTGACACCCACTCGGTAAGAGGATATTATTTTAAAGACCTCATTTATAGTTATTTTTAAAAAATACGTATGGAAGAACCAATTCATTATGTCTCTGCGCACAGCCTTGAAAACCTAAAAA
>DALYEE010000002.1:4104-5781 GCA_031972655.1 Candidatus Magasanikiibacteriota bacterium | reverse complement strand
AAAAAAGGAGTTTGAAACTATCAAAGACAACACAATTCCTGAGATTGCCAAACGTATTGATGAGGCCAAACAACAGGGTGATCTTTCTGAAAACGCAGAATATCACCAAGCACGTGAAGATATGTCCTGGGCGCAGGGGCGCCTTAAGGAGCTCGAACAAATCATAACTAATTCCAAACTAATCACCAGTCAGAAAGGTAACAATATAGTGGTTGGAAGTGTGGTAGTGATAAAAATAAATGGGCAAGAACGTGAGTATACTATTGTTGGACCACAAGAAGTTAACCCTGCAAAAGGACTAATTTCAAATGAATCACCTCTTGGCCAAGCCTTAATCGGCCACAAAGCGGGGGACAAGATCGAATTTAAAGCACCTGCCGGAAAACAAATTTATGAAGTCATCAAAATTAAATAACGAAGAAACTGGCCAACCAGATCTCCTCAAAGAAGACCAGGTTAGACTTCAGCACTTGGAAGTTATAAAAACGTCCGGAATTGATCCATACCCAGCCTTCTCTGAGAGAACACATACCCTTGATGTGGCTAAAAAAAGCGCCGAAGGAACTGAAGTGACGGTGGTGGGGAGATTCGTAGCCCGTCGTGAAATGGGTAAGGTTACTTTTTGTCATCTACAAGACGCTTCTGGCAAAATGCAGTTTTCTTTGTCTGAAAATGAACTTGGAAAAGATTATTGCAAATTCTTCAATAAGAATTTAGATATCGGTGATTTTCTCCAAATTTTTGGAGAAGTTTTTGTTACCCACGCAGGTGAAAAGACAATTCGTTTAAAAAAATATACGCTTTTAACCAAAACGCTTCTTCCTCCGCCAGAAAAATGGCATGGTTTGCAAAATACAGAATCTCGCTACCGACAACGCTATTTGGACTTAATGTCCAACGACGAAGCTATGAAAATAGCAGTGGTCAGAAGTTTGTTGGTAAGAGAAATTAGAAACTATTTTGATGCCAAAGGTTTTTTTGAAGTAGAAACTCCTATTCTTCAACCATTGTATGGTGGGGCCAATGCCCGCCCCTTCATCACACATCATCATGCGCTAGATATGGATTTATATCTCCGGGTAGCGCCAGAATTGTATTTAAAAAGGCTTTTGGTAGGTGGTTTTGAAAAAGTTTATGAAATTGCTCGGTGTTTTAGAAACGAAGGAATTGATCATAATCATAATCCAGAATTCACCCAGATTGAATTCTACTGGGCTTATGCCGACTATAATGATTCCATGAATTTGATGGAGGATTTACTGCCAAAACTGATTCAAAAAATTGGACTTCCTCTAAAAATTACTACTCGCGAAGGTGAAGTTGATTTTACCCCTCCATATCCAAGAAAAACCATGCGTGATCTAATTAAAGAATTCGCCAAAATTGATTTAGAAGATTTCAAAACTCAGCCTGAGCTTTACAAAAAAGCTGTTGAATTGGGCGTGGAGGTAGAATCGTTTGAGGGTAGAGGAAAAATAATTGACGAAATATACAAAAAATTTGCTCGACCTTTTATCAAAAACCCGATCTTTGTTACTGATCATCCAGTTGAACTTTCGCCACTAGCCAAACGTAAGGCGGACAATCCAGACTATACCGAGCGTTTCCAACTGGTCTGCATTGGCGGAAACGAGCTCTGCAACGCTTTTTCAGAGTTAAATGATCCGCTAGACCAGG
>DALYEE010000002.1:3030-4094 GCA_031972655.1 Candidatus Magasanikiibacteriota bacterium | reverse complement strand
AACAAGAAGCGCTTAGAGAAGCAGGGGATGACGAAGGAATGCGCTACGACGAAGACTTTATCAATGCTCTAAAGCACGGAATGCCTCCAACCACCGGTTTGGGAATGGGAATTGATCGTTTGGTAAAACTGCTCATGGACACTCCTAATCTTAAAGAAGTAATTCTTTTTCCAACTCTTCGCCCTGAAAAGCAACAAGATGTATGAAAAAAGTAATGACTTTTGGTACATTTGACCTGCTTCATCCCGGCCATCTTCATTATCTGCAAGAAGCAAAAAAATATGGCGATTTCTTGGTGGTCGTAGTTGCCAGAGACAGCACGGTTTTACAAGTTAAAAAAAGACTACCAAAAAATAATGAGAAGCTACGTTGCAAAAACCTTGAAAACCTCAAAATTGCCGACAAAGTTGTTTTGGGAGACAAAGTAGATAAGTTAAAAATAATCAATGATGAAAAACCTGACATTCTCGTGTTCGGATATGATCAAAAAATGCCAGTTGACGATTTAAGATCAAAGCTCGATCCAAAGATAACTCTCAAAACAGTAACAGCCCTTAAGCCAGAGATTTACAAAAGTTCGTTACTGGAAAATTCCATTATATGAAAGATATTCTGATTGCCACAACCAACGAAGGAAAATTTCATGAAATTTCTTCTTTTTGCAAGGATTTGCCTTACAATTTTTTAAAACTCCAAGATATTGGCTTAGAGAATGAAGTGGTAGAGGAACCTTTCCTAACCACAACGGAAAATGCTGTTCAAAAAGCGCGCTTTTTTGCTGAGAAAAGTTCTCTGCCCACCATCGCCGAAGACACCGGTTTTTTTGTTGACTACCTAAACGGAGAACCTGGGGTTCGTGCCAAACGTTACGCCCCAACTGAGCAAGAGAGGAATGAAAACATTTTAAAAGCTCTTAAAGGAGTAAGCAAAGAAAAGAGGGGTGCTTATTTTGAGAATAGCACCTGTTTTTTTGATCCTAACACAAAATCTTTTAGTGTTTTTCAAGGAACAGTGCGGGGTTTAATTGTTGAAGAAATCGGAAAGGAATCGAGAAATGGAATGGG
>DALYEE010000002.1:0-3020 GCA_031972655.1 Candidatus Magasanikiibacteriota bacterium | reverse complement strand
TTGAGGTATTTTTGAAAAGATGGATAACTTTGGATAGAATTTTTTTCTATGAACCGCTTCAAAAAAATTTTTCCGAGCTAAGTATTGCGGAAAAAAATTTAGTAAGTCATCGTGGCCAAGCCATGAACAAACTTAAGCTATTTCTTTCTCACCAATTTGATTTCAAACAAATCGTAGTTCCTGTAGCAATTATAGTGAGAGATCGGAAAATGTTTTTAAATCAACGGCGTGACCACTACACACTCTTTAACAATAAGTGGGAATTCCCGGGAGGTGGTGTGAATGAGTCAGAAGAACCAACAGATTGCTTGCGGCGAGAAATCAAAGAAGAAACCGGGTTTACTATTGAGGTGCAAGAGTTGATTCCAAAAATCTATACCTCGACTAACCGAGACTCCGAAACACCTTATCAAGTATTTTTGCTAATTTATATCTGCAGCATTCTAGATGGAGAGCTAAAAACAAATGAAGAAGAATCAGCTAACTCCGGCTGGTTTAGCTTAGAAGAGATGGAAAGAATGGAACTTTTGCCATTGAATAAAAAATGTATTCAAGAAAATAAACAACTCCTTAAAAAATTTATTGATTAAAAAATATGTTGGATACCAAGTTCATCAAAAAAAATCTACAGCTCATTAAAGATAACAATGCTTCCAGAAATGTTAATACCGATCTTGATCGAATGCTTTCTCTAGAAGAGAAGAGAGCTAGTTTTCTTCAAGAAATTGAAAAACTACGGGCAGACAAAAATCAAGGTTCAAAAAATAAGCCATCGTTACAAGAAATTGAGAAAATGAAAGCGTTGAGTGCTGAAATTTCTAAACTCGAACAAGATTTTAAGCAGATTGATAGCGAATTTCAAACCCTTTTACTCCAAATTCCAAATATTAACCATGAAAGCACCCCTATTGGGAAAGATGATACTGAAAACCAAGTAATCCGCGAAGAAGGTAGTAAACCAAAATTTACTTTTGAACCAAAAGAGCATTTTGAAATAGATTATATCAAACCCTTAATAGATCTAGAGAGGGGTGCAAAAGTTGGGGGGTCACGTTTTTACTACCTAAAAGGGCGGCTCGCCACACTAGAAAGAGCGCTGATGCAATTTACCATTGATACGCTAGATTTAAAAGGATTTGAACTTATCCTTCCACCCGTTCTGGTTCAAGAAGGGGCCATGTTTGGAACTGGTTTTTTCCCAGCAGAAAAGAATGAGGTTTATTCGGTTAACAAAGAAGAAGATAATCTTTATCTAGTCGGCACTTCAGAAGTCCCTCTTATATATATGTATAGCGGGGAAGTACTGGAGATGAAAGACTTGCCCAAAAAATACATCGCTATTACTCCATGTTTTAGAAGAGAAGCAGGAAGTTACGGAAAAGATACAAAGGGCATATTTCGTGTTCACCAATTCTACAAGGTAGAAATGATCGTATTTTGTAAACCTGAAGACTCTTGGGGTATTCATGAAGAGCTTTTAACCAACGAAGAAGAAATCCTTAAAGCTCTCGGACTACCTTATCAGGTAGTAAACATTTGCTCTGGTGATTTAGGGTTTCCCGCAGCTAAAAAATATGATTGTGAAGGCTGGTTTCCCGGGCAGGCTAGGTACCGCGAACTTACTTCTACCAGTAATACTACCGACTATCAGGCTCGACGTAGTAACATCAAATACAAAACGAGTGAAGGAAAACGCGAATTCGTACATACTTTGAACGGGACTGCTGTTACTGATCGTTGCCTCTTAGCTATTTTAGAGAACTTTCAACAGGCTGATGGACACATTTCCGTTCCAGAGGTGTTACAGAAATACACAGGTTTTGATATTATTTAATTCAGTTTAATCAAAAAATTACCACTTAAGGAGTGGTAATTTTTATTTTAAAAACATATGAAATTCATAAAGGAATTTAAAGAATTTTCCATTAAAGGCAATATGGTAGACTTAGCGGTTGGTATAATTGTAGGCACATCATTTAATAAAATTATCTCCTCGATCGTGGGAGATATCTTCTTTCCGACCATAGGTTTAGTTACAGGTGGTTTAAATTTAAAAGATCTTCGTTACACCTCAACCCCACTAACCGGGGGAAATCCTATTAACATAAACTACGGTGTCTTTTTACAAAATTCGATAGAATTTTTAGTTACTGCAATTACGGTATTTATAATTGTTAAGATAATGATAAAGCTTCACTTAAAAAAACAACCTGAACTTCCTCCACCACCAGCACCTCCTCGAACTGAAGTTCTCCTTAGCGAGATAAAAGAGATTTTAAAACAAAAAACAACCTCCTAACCGGAGGTTTTTTAAATTTGGGCGTACATTATCCACACATTTTTTGTTTTTACATTAATAGTTTTCAAGAAGTGTGATATACTAAATACATAAGTCCGTTTTTTATCTAGTTCTAGACAATATTTCAAATTATTTTTCTATCAATTTATGCTCACTTGGGTGGAGATAGAAAAGGAGGCTATCATTTACAATCTAAATCAATTTCGCAAAGTGATTGGTAAGAGAGTTTTGCTCATGCCGGTTATAAAATCAAATGCTTACGGCCATGGTTTCGAGCAAGTTGCTAAGATTTGCTTAGCACACCCCGAGGTAAATCGCATTTGTGTTGCCTCTATGGTAGAGGCGTTGCAGTTGGTAGCGCTGGGAGGTAAAAAACCAATTCAAATACTAAGTTTTTTTGAGCTAGACGAAAAAAAAATAATTCAGTTAATTAAATACCAAACAATTTTTCCACTTTACAATATTGAGCAGGCTAAATTTTTAAACAGAATTGGAAAAAAGACAGGTCAAAAAATAACTGTACATCTTAAAGTTGATGTGGGTACCTCTAGGGTAGGGGTGCTACAATCTGAACTTAAAAATTTTATAAAAAAAATAAGGGTTTTAAAAAATATTTACCTAGAAGGTCTTTGGAGTCATTTTTCTTCCAGCGAGGAAAATAAATCCATAACATTTTCTCAACTTAGAACGTTTCAATTAGCAAACCAAATTCTAGTAGAGC
>DALYEE010000001.1:20315-37622 GCA_031972655.1 Candidatus Magasanikiibacteriota bacterium | reverse complement strand
AGAAGTATGAATTTTATTCTCAAATTTATTATTAATTTCTTGTGGTTTTGCAGTCGAATCAAATGGAAATTGAGGTGTTAAAAAATAAATCACACCACCAACTAGAAGCGGCAATACAATTCTCTTTAATAACGATTTTATTTGTTGTTTAGGAGACATAGCTTGGTTTATTATACCAAAACCTATCTTTTTATACCATTTTTATCTAAAATTAGCTAAATTTATTAGATATCCCCATGAATATCTTGACAATACTGATATTTAAATGCAAAATTTTCACGCTGCCTCACAACCCCATTCCCGGGGAGAAACGCAGCAAGGAGCCACTCATGAAAAAGAAGTTTCTCGGCATCCTCGTCGCCACCCTCTTCTTCAGCTTCACCGCGCCCAACCCCGCCCAGGCGGGACGGACCATCACGACCATCGTGTGTCCGGCCGACAAGACCAAGGACTGCACTTCGGAGACGAAGACCGTCGAGGACGACAAGCCCGAGGAGAAGAAGCCCGAGGAGAAGAAGCCCGAGGAGAAGAAGCCCGAGGAGAAGAAGCCGGCCCCGGCCAAGTAAGGAGGGAGGCGCACTAGCTAGACTAGCGCGCCGCCCCAGGAGGAAGACCCCGCGAGCAATCGCGGGGTGTTCTGTTTTTATAAGCATTTTTCGACTGAAAGTATTGATAGTTTACGCTAGATAAAATCTCTATGGTGAAATCTTACTGCACAGTTTTTTAAAACCATCCCATTTCCACATATTTTCAATTTTATCTAAATTTATATGATATTCCCATGAATATCTTGACAATAGTGATATTTTAGTCCAATATGTTGCGGTTGAAGACGCCCGCCTCAAACAAGGGGTGTCTATTCAACACGAGGTAAGTACCATGAAGAAGTTTCTGCTGGTTACCGGAGTCGCCACCCTCCTCGCCCTCGGCGGCGTACCCCCTACCGCCAATGCCGGGAAGGACCCCAAGCCGCCGGTCATGCCCGCGCCAGGGGCGGGCAAAAAAAAGTAACCCTGCGCCCACACGCCAAGTAAGGAGGGAGGCGCACTAGCTAGACTAGCGCGCCGCCCCAGGAGGAAGACCCCGCGAGCAATCGCGGGGTGTTCTATTTTATAAACAATTTTTTCTTTGAAATAATTTTTCCACCCAAGGCGGACCAGTTTTATGCTGAAGCAAATAAATTAGCAATGTCGCTCACCTCAATCTTCTCCGCGCTCTGCACAATCGAATGCATTGATCCTCCCCCATCATTTTCATAGCGTGGAATAATATGCCAATGCAAATGCGGCACCGCTTGCCCCGCAGCAGGTTTGTTGTTTATTCCAATATTCATCCCCGCCGGTTTTATCACTTCATCCACTTTTTTAGCTACTTCACGCACACCTTGCATAAGCAGTTGCCATTCAGTATCACTTAGTTCAGAAATATCCGCAGCATGTTTTTTGGGTACCACAACCGTGTGCCCTTTAGAGCAAGGACGCACATCTAAAAACGCCAACACATGCTCGTTTTCGTAGACGGTATAATTAGGAATTTCGTGGTTGATTATTTTACAAAAGATGCAATCCATAGTGGTGAAGAATTAAGTATAAAGTATTAGGTATTAAGGTAAAATGTCTAAATCCTAATGTCTAATTTCAAATAAAATGTCCAATGAAAAAAATTTTAAAACAACTGGTTCCTTAATACTTCATACCAGATACTTACTGCTTCAACGACTGGCTCACTCCCACATATTTCCAAACTACCATCTCACCAAAAAGCTTAACGTCATTCAAATGCTTATTCACAAATTCATTGTATTTTAAATCTTTTTTATTAACTACCAAAAAACATGTGTTTGTTTTGGTAAGATCTAGCGCTTCAATCCATGTTTGCTGCTCGGCATTTTGTGATAATTTTTTGAAAAACTTTTCTCGTTCGGGCTGGGCAAAATATTGGTTGATGGGAAAACCACCACCAACAATTTGTTTGGAGGAAATTTGTTCTACAGCAAGAAGTGGATACACATCCGCAACAATGCAGTAGGTATTATCTACTTCGTTTTGCTCTTCTTGCCAGACGTATTGCATTGCCCGGTAATCATTCTCACTTACCGATTCATTCGCCGGGCCAAGAGAATACCCCGCAGAAATTGCTAAAGAAATTATTAAGATCAAAAAAACTGTGCAAACTGTTTTAATTTTTTTAGATATGAAATATTTTTCGTGTATATAAAATAGTCCCACAGTAAAACATGTGACAAGAAAAAAAGCAATCACATTATCCAGTCGACGTGAGAGCACTTGTTCACCCGCGAGCACGTACCGACCAACAAAATAATTTATCAAAAAAGCAATCGTCAAAACTCCAATCCAAATATATTGAATTTGTTTTTTTCTAAAAAAATAATTAAGCCCACATATCACTGCACACCAAAAAAATACCATGAAGAGAACTAGCCACCAGCGATTCATAGTTAAAAAAGTTTGTACAAAATGATACGCCGGAGGTTGGTTAAAAATAACATTGCCAGTCAAAATATAATGTGGCCGCGGACCAGAAGCTATATATATGGCTAGAAAATTTCCAACAAATTGCTTTATTTGTGCTAGCAATGCAATCGGGAAACGTAGCGCGCTGTAGCCAGAGAGAAGTTCAATAATTGGGATAGATAGGGCTGTGAGAACAATCAGCATTCCCCTGGTTAGTAGAGACGCAAAATTTTGCGTCTCTACCGGGGCGTCAGATTGTCCCACCTCATCTGAATGTTTTGATTTCGCATAAACCAACACCTCTGCCACCACCCAGCTAACAAAACATATTACAAAATAAAGGCTATATCCAAAAAAACTACACAGAAAAAATAGTGACAGAATAAATAACTGATTTTTGTTTGGCTTTTGCATTCGCTTAATAAGTAACAGAACATAAAACAACCAAAATAAAAATCCCCAGTTATTGGGCAAAGTCATGGATCCCGCAAATTGCCAAGTGAAAGGCAATAAACTTAACCAAGAAAAGAATAAAGCTTTTTTAGATGTAGAAAAAATTTCGAGACCTATCAAATATAAAAGTAAAGTCAAAATCACGGACCATACAATCGGCACGAGCCAAGCGGTGACAAAAATTAAATCCAAATTTAGCGTTCTTACTAAAATCGATTTTATTCCCCACATTTGGCTATAGGAAAGATTACCCAAATCCAAAGATTGTACCAAAGACTTTTTCGTATCCGTGGTTGCGACCTCCACCATTTTTTTCTCACCAATAATATTCATTTCATTGGCCATATGTCGCCACCCATCTGGCCCGTACACGAGTTTGTGCGTTAACGGCAAATAGCTATGAAGCAACAAAGCATGCAGAACTATTAAAAACACTAATAATTTACGATTCAATTTTGTCAGAATGAGAATCCCTAGCAGAAATGTTCCTAATAGGAAAACGACTAAGTACCAGGGTGTTATAACTTCCCAGGGATTAAAAAAACCTTTACCGGTTCGAGAGAGATAGAGCAAATAAAAAGAGGTAAAAAAGGTTGCAAAATACGCGAGTGCAATACCAATTTTAGTGCGCCACCCCTGTAGAGACGCAAAATTTTGCGTCTCTACGTTAACCGACGTCGAACTTGCTGATTTGTCTAGACACATTCTTACCGCTAAAAAAACCATTCCAACTGCAAAAAATATGATGCCAACAACAATACCGGAGAGTTTATAAAAATTAATCGGAATGATAGCAAAACTCCCCAAAAAACTTACGACAACAAAACTACATACTATTCTCAAAATAAGAACGTTCTCGTTTAAATCAAAAGCATGTTGCAAAATCATTCGCAAATCACCACTAACCAAAAGACCGTATATTAAAATAGAGCACCAACCGATAATTGCTGAATGCCAAAAACTAATATTTAGAAATATCAAAGCGCTAACTAAGAAAATTTTAGCCGTTTTGATTAAGAATTTTTGAAACATAGGATATAAAATCGTCTTTACACTACCACGATAGTCCGTTGTGTTCAAGCAAAAATAAACTTGAATATTTGGCCAAAACGGTTATAATTGCAGCATTAATTTTAAACCCAGCTATGTACGAACTCAGTATCATTATTCCAGTATATAATGAGGAAAAAACCATAGACCAGATCTTAGCTAAACTAACTTCAACCGCAGGGCTAAACAATGACAATACCCAATTCATCATTGTAAATGACGGATCAACAGATTCCTCGACTTCCTTGCTTCAAAAATCCCCTTTTAGAAACGATCTCCGGTTTGTATTTATTCAGCAAACCACAAATCTAGGCAAAGGAGCAGCTATTTTGGCCGGTCTCCAAAATGCCACCGGCACATATACCGTTATTCAAGATGCGGACTTAGAATACAACCCACAAAATATTGTTGAGTTATTACAACACGCTCAAAACAATAATTTATCCGTGGTTTACGGCTCTAGAATCTTAAAGAAAAACAATCAACACGGAAAATTTTCTTTTTACTGGGGTGGTATTTTTTTAAGTTTTTTAACAAACCTGCTTTACAAACAAAAAATTACCGATGAAGCAACCTGCTATAAATTGTTTAAAACTGACCTACTAAAATCTTTGCCGCTAACCTGCCAAAAATTTGAATTCTGCCCAGAAGTAACCGCTTTAATCTCTAAAAGAAAAATAAAAATTACCGAACTACCTATTGATTATAGACCACGCGCTAAAGAAGAAGGGAAGAAAATAAACTTCCGGGATGGTATTAGTGCAATTTGGACGCTTTTGCGTTTGCGATTTGAAACAAGCAACAAGTATGTAATGGCGACCTTGATTAGTCTTTTTATTCTCTGTTGTTATTTTTTAACTTGGGGCGGGTATTTCCTAGGGTATGAAGAAGAAACCGCCAAAGCTGCAACTGCCCTCCTCCAAGGAAAATATCAAATAAAACGAGCGGGGTTTGGAGCGGTAATTCTTTACCTTCCTTTTGTTGCCTTTGGAAAATTATTTTTAAGAAGCAAATTCGACAGACTTCTTACTTTTGTACCAATTTTTTATTCGGCCATCACCGTTGGATTTATTTACCTCTCACTCTTGGAGCTACGTATCAAAAAACACCTTGCTTTAATTACTACGATAATTATCGGTTTGGGTTCACTTATTTGGCCGTATAGCAAAATCGGCATGGAATACCAAACTACACTGGTGCTGAGTATTATCATTCTTTCACTTATCAGGTGGAAAAATTCACTAGAAGATAAACCCGATCTTTTTCCTCTCGCCAGCACCATTTTGGTGGCCTGGCTCACAATCACCAAATCGTATGGTATTGTTTTCTTGCTGCCTTTTATACTATTTGTAGGCCAAACATTATACGAAAAAGGCCAGATCAAAAAAATAATGAATTTTAAATATCTCGCCAAGTTGGTTTTACCAAGTATTTTACTTTTGGCACTCACCATTGTGCTCAACACGCTCACTCGCGGCCGAGCATCTGGCGCATATAATCTGGCCCACGAATTTCAAATCTGGTATTGGTGGGAAGGATTTTGGGGAGTATTTTTTTCTTTTGGTAGAAGCATACTGGTTTACAATCCAATATTAATCCTGACATTTTTCTACTTCAAAAAATTTCACCTCAAATATCGTGCCTTAAGCTTGTTTATTTTGACCGGCTTTGGGTTATTACTGCTGATTACTGCACCGTTTAGTTATTGGAGCGACGAGACGCTTTCGATTCGCAAATTAGTTCCGATCATCCCCTTTTTATTTTTCCCATTAGTAATTTTTTTAGAAAATACTTCTCGATCAAAAATCAAAAAAGCTGCTTTTGCTTTTCTCGTGCTTATTAGTTTCTATATTCAATTCATCAATTCTTTGTACTCCTACTGGAACATTCTGCCCTTTTTACGATCCGGCAACACAGATTCTGTGGAAGACATGCGCTATATTCCACAATTTTCGCACGTATATTTACATCATCTTTTCTTTCTTTCCTATCTTTCCGATAAAATAACTGGCAATCCATTAGAAATGAAATATCAAAAAAGCAGTTGGATGCGCTGTTGTTTTCCACCTAAGACCGCTGAAGTGACTTTGACAAAAATCGATACTTCACTTACTAGGTTCGAAACGCCAAATATTTTTATTATCAGGAGCACAACTTTTTACAAAAAAATCATCTTACTAACTGGAAACCTGCTTTTTATCTCTCTTGTTGGGTTTATTATTGCTTGTAACCTAGCAAACTCGCGCAGAATCCAAAACTCCAATTCTTTGGATAAACCACCCCTTGTCTAAAAAAATTTCTTAGACTAAGATACTACTCAATCTTTATCAAATCACATGAGCAATGATGATCAAATTTTAGACAAAATCCCCCCACAAAGTATCGAAGCTGAAATGTCTTTTCTCGGCTCTGTTTTGATGGATAAAGAGGCGCTTTTAAAGGTTGCCGACATGATCAAACCGGATGATTTTTACAAAAGTGCTCATTCCAAAATTTTTGAATGCATTATTGAACTTTACGATAAAAATGAACCCATCGATCTTTTAACCCTCAGCAATCGACTACTTGAACAAGGCAACCTCGAATCTATCGGCGGAAGAGCCTACTTAGCGGAGCTTACCAATGTTGTGCCAACTTCATCCAACGTGGTGAATTACGCCCACATTGTGCATAAGAAAGCGACGCGTAGACGGCTTCTGTTGGCTTCACAGGAAATCAGCCGCCTTTCCTACCAAGAAGAAATGGAAGACATTGAAAACATCCTGGACGAAGCCCAACAGCATCTTTTTGGAGTATCTCAAATCTATTTTAAACAATCATTTACCCCCATCAAAGGCGTTCTGGCCGATGCCTTTGATCGTATTGATGAACTTCACAAAAACAAAGGAGAATTACGTGGTGTTGCGACTGGCTTCACGGTTCTAGATAATATTATGGCCGGTTTGCAAAAATCAGACTTAATCATTATTGCTGCCCGCCCGAGTGTGGGTAAAACTGCTTTTGTGATGGATATGGTGCGCCATGTGGGTGTGCGCAAAAAGACAGCTGTGGGTATGTTTTCACTGGAAATGAGTAAGGAGCAGCTGGTAGATAGAATGCTTTGTGCGGAGGCAAATGTGGATTTGTGGAAAATGCGTACTGGCAAACTTTCCGACCGGCCTGAGGATGATGATTTTCCTCGTATTGGCCATGCCATTGGTACACTTTCGGAAGCACCTATTTTTATCGATGACACCCCAAACATCAATATCATGCAGATCCGCACCAAGGCTCGCCGTCTACAGGCCGAACATGGGCTGGGATTGATTGTGATCGACTACTTGCAACTGATGGAATCCAGTTCTAAAGGAGACGCGGACAATCGCGTACAAGAAGTGGCGGCGATTACCCGTGGTCTCAAAGGTATTGCTCGTGAGCTCAACGTGCCTGTGATCGCACTCTCGCAGCTATCCCGTGTGGTTGAACAAAGCAAACCTGCCATTCCAAAGCTTTCCCACCTGCGTGAATCTGGATCTATTGAACAAGACGCTGATGTGGTACTATTCATCTACCGTAAATCTGCTGACCGCAATTATCGCCTGGAAGATATCCCCCCAGATGAACGCCATATTGCCGAAATTCACATCGCCAAACATAGAAATGGTCCAACTGGTATGGTAAGATTAGCTTTCAACGAAAACTACGTTTCATACCGAAACCTAGATACACAATACAAAGCAGCCCCTGAGGCAGCGCAAGCATTGAAACCAAAGTCGGCATTTGTGCAACAGAATAATACACCGGAATTTTAGTGGGAGAGGGCTTGAAAGGCCGGAAAGGCCTAAGAAGCCTGAAAGGCTAGAATGTTTAGAGATTAAGCCTCTCCGGCCTCTTGAGCCTCTCAAGCCTTTTAGGCCTTCTAACCACCTGTATTAACCCCTATAAAAATTTTTACTAACCTAACCCCACACTATGTCCGTATTCAGCAAACTCAAAGAATTCAAAGATCTCCGCGAGCAAGGTAAAAAAATGCAAACTCTTCTTGCTGGTGAGTCTGTCGAAGCAAAAAGTTATGGTGACAAAATCCTTTTAACTATGGATGGAAACTTCCAACTCACCGCTGTGGTTATCGATGACAGCGTTTTGGCTCCTGAAAACAAAGAAAAGATCCAAAACTCGATCAAAGAAGCTCATGCTGAAGCAATCAAAAAAATGCAACGTGTGATTGCTACTAAAATGCAACAATCTGGAGATTTCAAAATACCCGGATTGAGTTAAAAATTTCTAAGCTCTAATGTCTAATAACTAATAAAATGACAAATTTTAAATGGTGAATGTTGTTTTTGGCATTTGGAATTTTATTAGACATTAGATATTAGGATGTAGACATTGACACACATGTATTCTTCTTCCATAGACAACTTAATTAAACAACTCAAAAAACTTCCCTCAGTTGGAGCACATACCGCTGAGCGGTTTGTTTTTTATTGGTTAAAATCTGGGAAAAAAGATGTAACCGAATTGATGATCGCGCTAAAAGCTTTGACGGAGAATGTGCGCAGCTGTGAAATCTGTTGGAATTTTGACGATACTAGTCCCTGCAAAATTTGCCAAGACAAAAAACGCGATCAATCGATCGTTTGTGTGGTAGAGCAAGTTTCTAACTTAGCAGTGATTGAAGCTACAGGTGAATATAAAGGGTCTTACCATGTGCTACGAGGGCTTTTGGACCCAAGCGATGAAGATAGTTTGTCGCAAACAAAAATACTTGAACTGCTAAAAAGAATAACAAAAAATAATGAGGGTCCTGCGATTTCAGAAATTATTCTTGCTCTCAACTCAAACGTCTTTGGAGAAACAACCATGCTTTATTTGATCCAAAAAATAAAAGAACTAAATCCAGAAATCAAAATAACTCGCCTCGCGCGAGGCCTTCCTATGGGAAGCGACATTCGCTATGCGGATGAGATTACCCTCAGCAAAGCTTTACAAAACAGAACCAAGGAATAAAAAAATCCCCCGATGTACATTGAGGGATTTTTTTGTTTGTTTTAGGAAAATTTTACTTCAGTAAAGCGTTGACGTTGACCATGTACTTTGTGGTAACGTACTTTTCTTTTGTACTTTTCCACACGCACAGTCTGCTTTTTACCTTGCTTTACGATTTGAGCAGAGATAACTGCGCCGTCGATATATGGAGTACCAATTTTTACATTGTTTCCATCATCATCAGCAGTCAAGAGTACTTGGTCGAATTTAAGGGTTTCGCCTTCTTTTCCAACCAATTTTTCAACCTTGAGAGTCTCACCTGTTTTTATAAAATATTGTTTTCCACCAGTTGCAATAACAGCAAGCATATTCTTTTTAAATTACACAAAATCAATGGGTTGATTCTAATAAAAAACCGGGTTTTTGTCAATTTTTGACTGTGGATATGAAGCTAGGAGTTAGCTTGTCGCTTGTAGCTGGTAGGCAGTGTTTACTCCTTTTAAGTAAGCAAAATTGCTTGTAGGTAAGGAAACTCCTCTTAGAAACACAAACTTTACAGAGACTACAAGTTACCAGCTACAAGCTAATGCCTAAACAGAGCTAATTCCTGATATCCACTTTCACCTCATCCCCCACTTTTATACCATTTTGTGCGGCATAGCCGCCAACTAGCTCTATCACCATATCGGCCGAATCAGCTGGCGAATAATGAGTAAGTTCGGCTTCTTGTTTGCCTGGTTCAGGCAAGAGATTTTGTTTTATATCAATAATTTTGGAATTCTTGATCCAAACCACATCTAGGGCAAAATTCATATCACGCATCACCATGGTGCGGCGGGAGACGTCTGGGAACACGAAAAGCATCCCATCATAAATACCTAGGTTTTTTCTGCCACTAAGACCCTTAAACCACCTGGAAGGTGTGTCCGCAACCATAACATACAAATCCTTGTCATTTATATGAACATAGGCCTCGGGTAAATGGTCGGTAAAAATTTTAAGGCCAATAAAAGTTGCTAAAATTATTCCGCCAATAATCGCGAGCCAAAATGTGCTCATTGTTTTTTTGTTAAACATACTTTATTTGTTTTTTTTGGAAACACGCTGAAGCCATATTCCAACGAGCACCATTGCTAAAGCCAAACCGAGCAAGGTGACAATTTTAAACTTACTTTGCAAAAAAAATGTAGTCAAACCAAACACAATCGCGACCGCATACAAAAATAAAACTGTTTTTGGTTCACTAAAACCATAATCTAACAACTTAAAATGTAGGTGCTCTCTGTCCCCTTCAAAAATCGGCCGCTTATTAACATGTCGTACCCAAACCACACGCAGAAGATCAAGCATGGGCACTGCGACTACCAAGAGAGTCGTGGCAATTTTGCCTCCAGAAATTACCGCCAAAACTCCTAGCATAAAACCAACGAACAGACTTCCACCTTCGCCTAAAAAAATTTTAGCCGGATGAAAATTAAAGAAAAGAAAACCTAAACAAACACCAGCGAAAATTAATGCCACCAACGCAATATCTGGTTGGTAATATTTTTTTGTTTCAGCCAAGAAAAAAACCATCAACCCACCAATTAGCGCTATGCCCGTAGACAAACCATCTAAGCCGTCCAAAATTTTGGTCGTAAACATCATTGCCATGAGCCAAAAAAATACAATAACTTGTCCAATACTTATTGCACCCAAAAAAGGAACAGGTAATTGATATGCCGTTAAATAAATAATTCCACCGCCTGGGTGGGTAATTTTTGCCAAACCAAGACCTCCGTAAATTACCACAACAATAGAAATGATCGCCGCCAAAAAACGGAAGTAAACGCTCAATGATTTTTTATCATCAACTAAACCTACAAGTACTAAAATTAAGCTGCCAAAAAAAATTCCCCACAATTTAGAAAAATAAACCTCCAAAGTATAAGGTTTACCGATAATAACGCAACCCAAAATGGTGAGCCAAAAAGCAATAAATAATGCCAACCCTCCCCAAAGTGGCACAGCACCACGGTGTTTTTTTCGATTTCCATCCGGAACATCAACTGCACCGCATGCCAACGCAAGTTTCCGGACAAAAAAAGTTGCTACCCCACTAATAAAAACGGCTGAAATAAAAAAGTAAAACATAAACTAAGAAACAGTCATCTCCCCCTTTTCTCCAATAGTTACCACACTTCTTCGTCCAATCTTACCCGAAAGAATCAATTCCGCCAATTTGTTTTCTACTTTTTCTTCCAGGACTCTGCGTAGTGGCCGAGCACCAAAATCAGGGTCAAATCCACTGGTTGCAAAAAACTCCACTGCTTCTTTGGTTGCCATAAGCTCTATTCCTTTAGCATCCAAATCTTTGGCAATGTGTTTGATCATCAACACCACAATCTTTTCGATATCTTCTAATGCTAGTGGTTTGAACAAAACTATACCATCAAAACGATTCAAAAATTCTGGACGGAAATAATCTTTCAACTCCCCATGTAGTAGACGATCTTTGATAACATCAATACCTAAACCATTATGCAACTGCTCACTAACATAACTAGTACCGGCATTTGAAGTAGCTATCAAAATAACGTTTGTAAAATCCACCATTTGGCCAGTACTGTCCGTTAATCGACCATCATCCATCACTTGTAAAAATATATTCAACACGTCTTTGTCGGCTTTTTCCAGCTCATCAAGCAAAACCAAAGCAAAAGGATTTCGACGCACTGCTTCAGTCAAAATACCTGTTCCCTTCTCGTGCGGCGCACCGATCAAACGATAAATACTCGCACGATCTTGATACTCACTCATATCCAAACGCACAATTCGCTCTTCCCCACCAAAATAAACTTCGGCGATGGTTTTTGCAAGTTCAGTTTTACCTACACCAGTTGGGCCCAAGAATAAAAAGTTGGCGATCGGTCTGTTCTCTGCTCGCACTTGTGCTCGTGCACGACGTAAAGCATTGGCAACCAACTCCACAGCTTCATCTTGTCCCACAACTCTTTCATGCATGGCTGTTTCTAATTGCATTAATTTAGAAGATTCATCGCTCGATACTGTTGTTACGGGTATTTTGGTTTTTTCCGCTACTATAGTGGCAATGTCCTCTGCTGAAACTAGTCCATGGGCGCCTTTTTTATTGCGTACCAAACTTGCTGCTTCCGTCATAATCTCCAGAGCATTCCCTGGCAAGCACGATTCGTGTATAAAACGTTTTGCCAATTCAACACTTTTCTCCAGTGCGTTGTATGAAAAAAATACTTGCTGCTTATACTCAATAATTCCTACTTTTGATTCGAGCACCTGCACGGCTTGGTCCACATTTACTTCTTTCACTTCCACTTGAGTAAATACTTTACCCAGCTGTGAGTTCCCAATCACTTGGGCGTATGCTTCGGGAGTTGTGGTAGCGATAGTCAAAAATCTACCACCGCCCAAATATTCGGCCAGTGTATCAGCCACATCCAAACTCGTCCCTCCGCCACCAGCCGAAACACCAATTAACTCCTGTAAATTATTTATATACAAAATAATATTACCGGAATGTGCCACCTCACCTAAAAGCGTAATCAACCTCTCCACCGCCTCACTAGGAGTAGCTCCGGCCAAAAGCGATGAGATGCTAATTCTAACCAAACGCTTATCTTTAATCCGAAGCGGCACATCTTCTTCAACCATCAGTTCAGCCACGCCATTTACAATGGTTTTTTTACCAACACCAAGTGGCCCAACCAGCAAAACATTTTGTCCTCCACCTTCAATAATACGAAATATTTCAGCAAATTCTTGGTCACGGGCTACGCATTGCTCTGTGGCACCAAACTGCGCAGCCAATGTTACATCTTCGCTAAACTGATTCAAATACGGTGTCGCAATAGCGGTCATCGCCTTGTCCATTCCCTTGGTAGAGCGATGGCGGGCGGCATGGTGAAGCTTGTCATAATTACGCTGTAGTTTTTCCCGCACACGAACCCATTCCACTACATTTCGTAGCTTTTGCTGATTCAGACCAAGGTCATAAAACAATTCTTGCAAAACTGTTGACGAATTGAAACAAGCTAATACCAGCTCGGTTACACTCACATAGTCTTGATGCGCCTCGTAAGCTTTTTCATAAGCTTGAAAAAGAATCTGCTCAATGTCTTCGGAAACACTTGGTTCGCGATGCGCACTGTCTAAAGTTTTAACATTTGATTTTAAATAATCCAAAACATACTTCTGAATATCACTCGCCAAAATTCCTAAACGAATAAAAATATTACTAATCCTATTGCAGGATAATAATGAATAAAATAAGTGTTCTGTAGTAACAAATTGATGATTTGATTTGTCGGCAAAACGATAACTCTCTGCCAAAACCGCTAGTGCTTCATCTGTAAAAGCTTGCGAAATATTGTGCCGTTTCTTGGCAGAAAATCCTGCCGAAGGATGTGCGCTATTTGCATTTGTGTTATTTTCTTCGATGTTTTTTTGCTCGTTATAATCGTGATGTTCCACGGATCCACGATGCTGCTTTTCTCTCAAAACTCGGTAATACAAATACGAAAAACTAGAAACACCTAACCAGAAAAGCAGTTTTGCACCACTTGATAGTCCGCCCAAACCCGCAACAACCCGCTCACCATTACCCACCACCACATCTTGACCAACTTCGCGGTAAACAAAAAAACCAAACCAAACCCAAAAATTAAGGCCGATCAGAAAAATAACTACTCTTCTTAGTTTATTAAATTTTCGCTTCAATTGTTCATAGGCTAAATAATAGCGGGTAATTGGGTAATACCAGTACAAAAATTTACCCCTCACCACATAGGCCAAAGGCATACCAGAACATACTTTACATTTTGCATTCGAGTTTCGTCCACTTCCTCCGCAATCCTGGCAACGAAACAAATTAAGAGGTTTCGCTTTATCAAAATTCATAGTACTTACAATCTAATCAAATTAATGATGATGCCATAAACAACCAACAAGGGGAAAAGCAACCAACAGAAAAATAAAACCCAGCAGAATACCAACCAAACTATAAGCGCGGCACTGCGACCGATAATCTGAACGAGGCGCATAAAAAAGCTAACTATTTTACCTTCCCAGTCGCGCGTACCAAACATCGGAACGAATAAGTTTTTCAACCAGATTCCTGGCGCCAACTCTTCATTTCCTTGTAAAAAAATACGAAAACATTTTTTGCCAACGTAAATTACGCCTTCGGTGTACCACCAAATCGGAAAATAAAAAAAATCGAGCACAGCGTCGAGTAGTAATTTTTGAAAAATGATTAAAAACATACTGCTTAAAATTTGACTAAGTATACCATAGGATAAACAAAAAATAAAACCACTTTTTCAAGTGATTTTAGTTATTTTAAGCTTATTATATAATTGGCTATTTTTTAGCAACAAGCTTATCTGCTTTTAGACTCACGTATTTGATATCAGAAGCAGGGACCATTGAAATTTCGGCCAATCTTTTTTCCAGATTATTCATTGATCCTAAATTTGCAATTTCAATGTTAAGCCGCTCTTGCTGCAAAGATAATTCTTTCGTTCTATTTTCCCATTGGTGTATCTGGTAGCCTTTAATCGATGAGGCGCTCATTTGCAAGATATAAACCGTTAATACCACAACTGAGACTAACAATAAACTGAGACGAGTCTTATATGAAGAGACCCATTTTGGTAAAGAAATCGAAAAGATAGCCTTGTAAAAGGCGGTGTATTCTCGGTTAATTGATCTTGCAATCGACATATTTATTTAGATATTTTTTCTACCACTCGAAGTTTGGCGCTTCGTGCTTTTGGGTTAGCTTGCAACTCTGCAATACTAGCCGTCAGTGGTTTTTTAAAAACTAACGTAACTTGTTTGTATTCCATTTTTTTAAAACTTTGTTTGACGATTCTGTCTTCCAATGAGTGAAAAGTAATCACCGCAAGCCTACCACCAGCTTTTAACAAACCGATTAAATCCGGAATAGCTTGTTTCAACACTTGCAATTCTTGATTTACTTCGATGCGCAAGGCCTGAAAGACTTTCGTAGCCGGGTGAATACCGCCAATCCAAGGAACTTCTTTAGTACTTTTCAGTTTTTCTCGATAAACCTCGAGAATCGCGTTTACTAATTCACTTGTAGTTTCAAAAGCTTTTTTGTTTCTTTTTTCAACGATACGTTCCGCTATTTCTTTGCTAAATTTTTCTTCACCATATTGGCGAAATATCTTTTCCAATTCTTTTTTAGGAAAATCATTCAAAATTTCTGCTGCTGTTGTATTGTTAGATTTTGTGTCATAGCGCATGTCGAGAGGTTCGTCTTGTTCAAAGCTGAATCCTCGTCCCCGCTCTTTAAACTGCGGTGTAGACCAACCCAAATCCATCACAATCGCATCTACCAACACAAATCCATTTGCATGAGCTACCACTGTCGCTTCCGAAAAATTGGTTTGTACCAAAGTAATTTTTTTTTCGTAGCGCTGTAAAAATTCTTTAGCGCGTTTAATACTTTCTTGGTCTGCATCTAAGCCCAGAAGTTGGCCGTTTGGCGTAATACGCGCCAAAATTTCTTCCGCATGGCCGGCGTCGCCGAGCGTACAGTCGATTACTTTCATGCCAGGCTGCAAATTGAGCGCTTCAGTTGTTTCTTTCAGTAAAACTGGTATATGTCGCATAAACTTGTTTTCTAAACTCCGAGTTCGGATAATTTTTCAGCAATCGCTCCGCTTTCTGCTTCGGTATGAGTCTTGTAAGCATTCCATTTTTCTTGGTTCCAGATTTCCAGGCGATTGTATAAGCCAGCAATTACCACATTTTTCTTCAGCTCTGCGAATATGCGTAAATACTCTGGCAAAACCATGCGGCCTTGCTTGTCGATTTCTACATCCATAGCTCCGGCAAGCATCAAACGAGAAAAGGCTCGGCTATTGGATTGACTCATTGGGAGTGCTGCGAGTTTTTCTGCTAACTTGGCCCATTCATCTTGGGTGTAAACGAACAAACAGTTATCGAGGCCACGAGTGACGATCGCGCCTTTTTTTAAGTGGTTACGAAATTTAGCTGGGATAGCCAACCGTCCTTTTTCATCTAGATTGTGGCTATATTCACCAATAAACATAATTTGTATGAAGTAATAGATGTACAAGCATTGTATCTATTTTTTCACCACTTCTCACCACTTGACTCCATTTTACACCACTACCCTACACTGGTCAACACTTTATGCCACAAAAATCTTGGCTAAGATAAAATAAAAAATCCACACAATGGAGGTGTGTGGATAACGATGAAAAATATTAGAGAAAAATTAGATTATTTTTGGAAAAATAGATGGAGGATTAAAAGAATAATTTATCCCCAGATAAAATTTGACATCCGTATATAGCTGTGGTAATTTGGACTGTCGCTCGTTTATGGCTCCGGGACGGTGGAACAATGTCAGGGGTAAAACCTTGGCAATCCCGATAAAGGGACATTGGAAACAACCGTACCGGAGCCGCTTTTTAGGCCAGATAGTTTAGCTTGCTAAATTGTCTGGCTTCTTTGTTTTTAGAAGAAATCATAAATTCCCAACACCCTAATTAATTGGACATTTTATTTGACACTAGAAATTATGATTTAGACATTCAGAGACCCTTCACCCACCCCTACCCCGCCCAAGCGGGGAATTATGGCTCGATACAACAGATGCAACAACAACACTAAACCTCCACTGTCTTCCCAAGCACTGCCACCTCTGCACTTATACCACCCTCGTCTTTCATCTTACTTGCCAACTCTGCAGATGTTTCGGGTTCGCCATGATTGAGAAAAACTTGTTTTACTTTAGAAGCACCTACCCAGGAAATCAATTTCTTTTGGTCGGCATGGGCAGAAAGCGCACCGATGGATTTGATCTGGCAGCGCACTTTTACGGTCTCATCCATCACTTTGACTGGCGACTCCCCTTCTAAAATTTGCCGACCCAAAGTTCCTTGGGCTTGGAAACCAGTGATTAACAACGTATTTTTTTCATCACTCAAATAACGCAAAGCATGGTGCAGAATTCTTCCCCCATTCATCATGCCTGCACCAGCGATGATAATTTTTTGCCCCGGTATACTATTTATTTTTTTGGACTCTTCACGCGTGCGGCACATAGACAAGCCAGGGAATTCAAAAAGGTCTTCACCTTGTTTGAAAAACCTCTCCGCTTCTTCATCATAATACTCAGGAAATTCACGGTAAACCATCAACGCATCAATGGCGAGCGGGCTGTCCAAGAAAATCGGTACCGGAGCAATTTCGCGTTTGCGGATCATGAGATCATTGAGACTGTAGAGCAACTCTTGAGTACGCTCTAAAGAAAAAGATGGGATGAGTAATACACCACCACGGGCAATGG
>DALYEE010000001.1:19625-20305 GCA_031972655.1 Candidatus Magasanikiibacteriota bacterium | reverse complement strand
TAATTTTTTCAAAATAGTTTGGCGGTCTTCCGCATTTTCGTGTAGGCGATCACCATAGGTTGATTCGCAGACCAAAGCATCGAGTGCTGTTGGTAGTGGATCAGTATTACGTAAAATCGGTACATTGATGTTTCCGATGTCTCCAGAAAATACTACTTTCTTTCCTTCCGCTTCGATACCAATAAAGGCAGCACCAAAAATGTGTCCGGAGTCGTAAAATGTTATTTTGGTTTCCTCAGTAGTGTTGGGTGAAGAGATTACAGTGGTGTTGTAATAATCGATTGGTTTGAACTGTGTAGCCACGGCCATGATATCGGTATGGTCGTACAAAAGAGGTTTGTTTTGTTTTTCATTATCATAGGCCATTACTTCTAGGGCGTCTTCTAAAATAAGCACAGCTAGTTTGGCGGTAGCAGGTGTGGTATAGATCGGCCCGGTGAATCCGCCTTTGATAAGTAACGGTAAACGGCCGACGTGGTCCAGGTGCGCATGTGTTACTAAAACGGCGGTTAATTCTTTTGGATCAAATGCCAACGGATCATAATTTTTTGTCTCATTAAATTCTCCACCTTGAAACATCCCGCAATCAACAAGAAATTTTTTTGTTCCAACTTCTAACAAACTACATGATCCGGTCACTTCACCGGCCGCACCTAAAAACGTAATCTTCATAGTATTTA
>DALYEE010000001.1:15921-19615 GCA_031972655.1 Candidatus Magasanikiibacteriota bacterium | reverse complement strand
TGTTGATAAATTAAATCATCATATCACATAAATCAGGCGAAGTATATCATATGAATCCCTTAAAATAATTGTCTCTGTCAACAAGATGCTCCATCATAATATTGACAATAGTTCTAAAACATCAGATACTTTGTGTGTTTTGAAGTCGTAATCAGTTATTTTCTTTGGAAAATAAGTAAATAAATTATTACGACTTCAAGGAGTTTGAAAATGTCGACACAAACAAGTTTGGACGGACCTGCAAATCTTCACGAAATTGTTCCAGAAATTACGCAACGAATATCGGGATCAGCACCCAGCTGGTGGCAGAAATTCTTAAAAGTGATGTGCGTTGCAGAAAAAATACTTGCTGTCCCCCTTGCATTGATGCTTGGGATGCTAATAGCGCTAATTATTTATTTTTTTGGCATGCAAGATGCACAAAAAGAAAATCAGGAATTGCGCCAAACGATAGAAGAACTCAGAATTTACAACAAGCTGTTGGCAGATCAAAAGCAAACTCTTCACCCACCAATACTCGCTCGTTCAACATCTTCCGATAAAAAAAATTCGGTTACTATGCATAGAATAAAGGGAGGGGAAAAAGCAGGTTTGGTAATCGATATGAGAAGATATGAGCATAAAGATTTACCATCTTTACGTGTGTTATTAGGAAAACTTCGCAGACGTGACATATCAGCCACATTCATTTTTGATCCCACATTTTCTAACTCAGATTTTACTCCAAAAATTTTCGGTCAATTAAAAGAGTTGGGCCATGAGGTAGGCTTCGCGGAGAAACTGTGGGAATACGCTGGTAACGACACACCCATCATGACTTCCAACGAACAAAACAATGGGGGGAAATTTAAAAGTGATTTGAGATTTGATTTCACTAGAAAGATTGATGCTAGGGGGCATTCGGTAAATGTCTTACAAAATTTGGTTCAAGGTACGAAACCAGGTGAGATTGTCCTGGTTGACCCTCTGAACCCCAAAGCGGTACAAGCATTGATGACCGCTCTTCCACACCATTCTAACCCAGCTGCCTTAAGAATGGTAAAAGTGGGAGAATTGCTAAGGCAAAGAGATAGACCATCAACTTAAGGCTGGAATATGGGAAAATATACCCACTCTGGCCCATTTCCCAGTAAAGATAAATAATTTGTCTGTACTGGAAAATCGCCTAATCTTAGGCGATTTTTTGTATTTTATTATTAAATAATGACGTTTAAGGCCAAATTGCCTATTATTTGTTGTCATCTTTCTAAAATTTTCGCTTATTTTAGCCCCGCTAGAGCCTTGACAAAAGGCTGAAAATGTGGTATTATGTGTAGTTCTGAAGATAAAACTTTGGAACGACTACAGTATGTGTTTTGAGAGAGGCATGTGCTGTAGAACATTCATTTTGAATTATAAAAGCCTCTCTCAATATATTTGTAGAGAGGTTTTTGATTAAAACAATCATGGGGTCTGTGTGTAGGGGTTGAAGATCTTCAACCCCTACACCAAGATCCTTGAATGGATCTAGTACATTGAAAAAAGGGAGGATTTGAGATGGCAAGCACAACGCAGTCATACCCGTTGGTTCGTAAGCCCGTAGTAGTTCTGGTCACTGACCAGACCACCACCGACGAAAAATCTGACGAGGGTGTTGAAATCGATGTGGCCAGCATTCTCAGCGTAGAAGAGGCTAAAGAGCCCGCGCTGGAAGCAAAAATCGATGAGACTACGGTAGGCCAGCCGGCTGAAGAGCCGGCGCTCCAAGCAAACACAGACCAGACCAACGAACAGCCGGCTGAAGAGCCGGCGAAGGAGAACGAGATGAACCAGAGCCAGCAGCAGACTCCTGACCAGCGCAACCTCGCCACCTTCAACGTTGTGGGGCAGCCGCTGCCCCCGGAGCAGGACATGTTGACCATCAACCAGAAGCCCGCCGCCGAACCGTTCTTCAAGTTCTGGCGGGTGAAGATGACTGGGCGTGACTTTTGTCTCTTCCTCCTGATCGCGGCCATGGCGGTCACGATCGTGTACCTACTCGCGGTACGCACGACGAGCAGCACCAAGCTGCCCCCGGCGATCATTGTGGAGGAGCCGGCCTCTCGCCGGGCGATCATCGTCGATGGCGGCTCTACCAAGCCAGCCGCGGACATGGCGACCGACGCCGTCAACGATCTGGCTAACAACACCACCCCCGCGGAGGACATGGCCGCCATCAAGACCGCTCCCCGCATGCCCGCCGCGGCCAATGGGAAGCCGGCCGCTACTACGACGCCTGAGCAGACCGATCCTTCGAAGGCCGACGCCAACGATAAGACGGAGGCGACCTTCCCCTACAAACTGGCCGAAGGTCAGTGGGTGCGTAGCGCCATGATGGCCTGCAAGCCGGGAATGAAGGAGAAGGATGCCATGGCATGGTTCCAGGCGCACAACCCCAAAATCAAGAACCCAAATAAGGTGGCCGCCGGGACCGAAATCCAGACTCCTTGCCAGCTCACCACCAAGAAGGTGTGGTGGGGTCAGGCTCGAGGCGTCTGCCTCAGCGGCCCCGATGAGGCCAAGAAGGGCTGCCTGAAGGCAGCCAAGGACTGGCTCAAGTAGCCAACGCTCATTCTACCGGGCGCCGGTGGTGATTCGACACTATGTGTCGAACGTCACCACCGCGCCCTGAAGTTCAATGTAGATAACAAAAGTTGTCTCCAGTGAACAAATCCCGAACATTCGGGATTTTTTCCGCCCGAGGCGGATCAGCCTTGGGCTGAAAAACACTAACAAATAGTTCATTACAAATTTGATGTTTGTAACAGCCAAGAAACTAGTCTAAGCTAGTTTTTTTACCGTTACGAACATCAACATCTTGAAAAAAGAGGTCTTCCATGACGAAGCGCATCGCGTCCTTGGTTCTGTTTATGGTAATTTTCTTCGGCCTGTCGCTGGGATTTGCCCAGGAGCAAAGACTAACGAACTATGGATCTGCGCAAGTTACTGAGATGGTAGTCGCACTAACATTGGACGATGGCCCAGGAGTTGGTACCACCTCTGTGGTACTGGATACCCTGAAACACCATGGTGTTCGCGCCACATTTTTTGTGGTAGGCCATATGGCTGCAGCACAGCCCGAGTTGATCCAGAGAATGGTGGACGAAGGCCATGAGGTGGGCAATCACACATGGTCCCACAAAGTGCAGAGTAATCTGCAGGCCATGTCTGGAGCTCACACCCGTGCCAACAGGCTTAGCCAGGCTGCAGAGGCGGAGATTGAACGCGCTCACGGACTGATCCACCGTCTCACTAATGGCAAATTCCCGGTCTATTTCCGCCCACCAGGTGGAGGGATGTGGAACTGGCAGCGTAGAATCGCTGTACAGCAATGGGGCTACGACATCATTCAGTGGGATGTCGATTGTGGGGATTCGCACCTGTACAATAGGGTACGTCCCAGTGCGGCTCAGATCAAGGCCAACATCCTGCGCGGGGTCAAACCGGGTAGCATCATTCTCGCCCACGACATCCACCAAGTCACGGTGGATGCCATGGACGGAACGATCACCGAACTAAAACGGCGCGGCTATCGATTCGTCACGGTTTCCGAACTATTGGCGAAGGAGAAGCAGCCGGCTCAAGCCCCACAGCCTGCGCCCACCGCGACATCGACTCCGGCGGCCGAACAGCCAACGTCGACGATCGTCGTGCAACCGTCAACCGCGGCGGCTCC
>DALYEE010000001.1:11637-15797 GCA_031972655.1 Candidatus Magasanikiibacteriota bacterium | reverse complement strand
TGTAGGCCAAGTAGTCAACCTAAACGGAATTACAGATCCCAGCAAAATCTCAGTTGGGCAAAAACTGAAAATTCCGCAACGATGACACGCGGTGGAGGCAATCCTCGGATTGCCTCCACCGCACCCCCGTTCTATTGCTGATAAAAATTTATCACCAGTAGAATAATCCTCTGTAACCCAGGGGATTTTTTGTTAGCCATAGATACATTTGACAGATGAGGTAAAAAAATCTAGGATATCAAGTTCAATGAACAAAAGGAGTTTTATTGTGAGAAAAAAACAAAAAACAGAAAATGATTCTAGACATACCCATTTAGCCCTCCAAGTAGGCTCATGGGAATGGAAAACCACGAAAATGAAAGCCGATCTATTCAAGCTTTTCGCAACCATTATTATACGTTTACCATTTATTATTATGATCTCGTGGATTTTATTTAAAGTGATTGAAAAGCTACTCAACGCAACTGAATAACAAGAAACAATTTGCTATTTTTATTGGGTATGCGCATTGAACCATACCCCAAAGTTCAATGTAGATAACAAAAGTTGTCTCCAGTGAACATAATCCGACTCAAACGAGTCGGATTTTTTGTTTAGAAAAATATTTTTCTCACAGGTTTCGGCAAGACGAAAAATTTTCACCCACCCCTACCCCGCCCAAGCGGGGAATAATTTCATAATTGAAAAAAATACCCATCTCCGCTATACTTATAATGATAATTCGCCAATTTTTACCAAACACAATCAAAAATTTTATGGGAAAATTTTCAGAAAATTTTGCAAAATTCGCTGCACTTGCTGGAATACTCAGCGGAGAACCAGATGCCCTGGCCGACAAAAAACACGGGGCAGAATTAACTCAACCAAAAGATTTCCACAAATTACCTGAAAACGAACGAACCAAGGTGGCAGGACAAGCCCTAGCAACCACAGAGAAACGTCTTGCACATGATGTAAAAGCGGCAGAAAATTTTGCTAAACTAAAACCCGAGCAACAACAAAAAATCGCTCCTTATGCTTTTGAAAGGACACGACTTGTTGCTGTTGGCGCTCGCAACAAATTGCGCAACTTTGCCGATTTATTAGACTCTCAACAAATTCAAAGTTTTAACCATTTAAATCAGTTAATCAATAAAGAAAGCGGCGGAGCAATTACATTATCTAATTATCCAGAACTTGCTGCTTGGCTAAAGACACAAAAACCAGAGCAATTACAACAAGTTTTTGAAGAAATAAATTCGGTTTTACAAAATCAAAACCAAGAGCAACCAACAGTGGTGCTCCTACCAAAAGCAGAACAAGCTCCTGCAACAGCTGTCGCTCCAAAACCACCAGAAACAAAACATACAACACCAGAAAAAGCAGTTGAAGGAAATCAAGATCTATACGGCCAACCTTTAAATTGGAACAAGCGAGATATAAAATATTACGATACCGAACCCACACATCCAGATCTCGTAGCGCCATTTGAGGGGGTAGGAACAAAAGGTCAAAAAGTGATGATCCAGCTCCGCCAAGAAGCCTACAGTGAATTTCAAGCACTCTGCCAAGATTTTAACGCTCACGCACCCGCAAAAATAAAACCATTTGGGTGTTATGCCACAGAAGGATTCAGAAGCTTAAGTAAACAACGAGGCATTATTGATGCTTACAAAAAAAGAGATCAAGCGGAAGGCACAAACTTGGTGGCCTTAGCTAATAAGGTTGGTTATAGCGAACATCACCTGGGCACCACTGTTGATCTACATGAACTAAAACGACGCGGAATGTACGACTGGTTTGTGGGCAGTAGCAAAGAATTAGCTAAACCAAATTTTTTACCAAGAGTGGTAGAACATGGCTACGTACCAACGGTAGCAGGAGAACCTTGGCATTTCCGATATGTCGGCAAAGATCAAGCTAAGGCCTATTGGAAAAAATTCGGACCTACAATTACAGATGATCACCACCGAACATTAACTGAATAATTATTTACGGGAGGGGCTTTTATTTTTCATATTTTATATGCGTCCACCCGAGGATCTAATTGACAATGTAGAAATAGTCGAACCACCCTTGCACGACATCACTCGCAAAGGTTCTTTTTTGAAACGCGCTTGTTTTTCTGGCTGCTTAATTCTGATCATAATCACCGTTTTAATAATTGTTGGCATATACTTTCTCATCGGTACCGGCTCCAAAACTATTAGCAAACTTCCTTCCTATTTTCCTTCTTCCATTCCTATTTACGACCCAGACAACATTAGCCAGATCACTATCGAATCCGATAAATATAAAATTCGAAAAGAACAATTATCTGAAGCATTTAAAAAATTTATTGATAATCCTCTCAACCTAAAATCAAAAAATACTACGAGCACATCATCAGATCAAAATATTTTTCAAAAAATTTGGCAAATCTCTACCACACCCAAGGAATCCTATCCCAACACCATAATCATTGAATGGAAAGATATAGACGCTGAACCTAAATTTATTTATTCATACTTCAAAAATCAATTACAAAAAAATGATTACGAGTTTACAGCCGAAAATTCTAATGATGAAAAACCATTTTTTGAATTTTCTAAAGATTACATTAGCGGCACATTTAGCGCGCAAAAAAATTCTTCAAGCAAAAAAACTGATTGGTTAACTATCTCAGTCACACTTCCTTATCTGGAAGAAACTCCGGTCAGTCAAAATAGTACCACTACCAACATAAATTCCATACAACATGAAACTACTTCACCTTCCCTCTAAATCCATTACCGGCGCAGCATTTGTCATCTCCGCCACCACGCTCATCAGCCGCTTCATGGGCATTTTGCGCGACCGTGTGTTGGCACATCAGTATAGTACTGGGCCAATTATTGACGCGTATTATGCTGCATTCAAAATCCCAGATCTGATTTACAATCTTTTGATTGTTGGCGCACTTACTGCCGGGTTCATTCCCACCTTTACTAAACTCCTTGAAAATGACAAAACCAAAGCGTGGAAATTAGCGAGCAACATTTTAAATATCATCGGTATTAGCTTGATACTACTGTGCAGCGCGGGGATGATTTTTTCGCAACAACTTTCCGCACTTATCGCTCCTGGTTTTAACAACTCGAGCAAAGAATTGGTGAGTACTTTTACTAAAATTATTTTTCTCTCCCCCATTTTTTTAGGCATTTCCATGGTTATGGGCGGAATTCTGCAATCGTTGCGTCATTTTTTCATCTACTCTATTGCCCCACTATTTTACAACCTTGGTATCATTCTCGGTGCCACTGTTCTTGTCCCGCTTCTACACAGCCCAAATGGTCTAGCGTGGGGCGTAGTACTTGGCGCTTTTCTGCATTGCGCTATTCAAGTGTATGGAGCATTCAGGAGTGGTTTCCGTTGGAGCTTTTATTTAAACCTAAAAGACGAAGCTACACGGGTGGTTGGAAAATTAATGATCCCCCGAACTTTAGGGTTAGCAATTACCCAATTTAATAGCATTATTATTACGGTTATTGCCTCGACCCTTCCTATGGGCAGTATCGCCGTGTATAACTACGCCGGCAATATCCAGGCCGTGCCTGCGGGATTAATTGGAATCCCTTTCGCCCTGGCTGTTTTTCCTCTTCTTTCTTCAAACATTGCAACAAATGATAAAACTGAATTCAACAAAAATCTTTCGGCTACTTTGCGCCAAATTTTATTTTTAATCATTCCGCTTTCGGTCATCTTCCTTCTTTTGCGTGCCCAAATTGTCCGCGTCATTCTCGGTAGCGGCCGCTTCAACTGGACTGACACCATCAATACAGCCAATGCTCTGGCATTTTTTTCACTAGGCCTTTTTGCCCAATCTTTACTCCCACTTTTGGCACGTGCTTTTTACGCCCTATCTGATACGATGACGCCATTTCTCATTGGCATCGTATCAGAACTCGTTAGTATTATTTTTGCCATTTTGGCTATGCAAGAAACCACCAAATCACTACGTTGGTTTTATGGTATCAATGGATTGGCTCTGGCCTCAGCCATTGGAGTTATTTTAAACGTGGTAACTTTATTCATTTTCTTGCGTCGCAAAACCGGCAACCTCGATGACCAAAAAATAATCTCGCTTTTATACAAGACTGCACTGGCCGCTCTGGGGATGGGAGTAACTATTCAAGTTTTTGAACAAATTATGGCTAGATTGG
>DALYEE010000001.1:4373-11627 GCA_031972655.1 Candidatus Magasanikiibacteriota bacterium | reverse complement strand
ATATGAGCCGTTTCTGGGGAATATTAACTCACGGATTTGTTTCAGGAATAGCCGGGCTTTCCGTTTATGTGATAATATGTTATACCCTACAGGTGGAAGAAGTGGCCCATATTGCTTTAAGCCTTAGAAAAAAATGGCTTAAAATAAGAAATGTTCCGGAAATATTGCCGGACCACGAATCTGTATAAAAAAAGAAAATCCCGGGTTTAAAGCGGGAAACAAGTGTAAATATATTATACAAAAAGAGAAACAAGCTGGTTTAACAATTCTTTAAACCACATCAACAACCATAAAAATAAAATTACCGAAAAACCGGCGAAAACATAAAGAGCGCCACGCGAAAGAACGATCAAGCTTTTTATCATCTCCATCATGGCTCCCTCCTTTGATTAACACCATTATAACAGCAGCCTAATACTAAAGCAATGTCTGAATCAATCCCTACAAAATTTATCCGCAACTTCTGCATCATCGCCCATATTGATCATGGCAAATCCACTCTCGCGGATCGATTTTTGGAATTCACCAATACCGTTTCTAAACGGGACATGAAAAGTCAACTGCTTGATTCCATGGATTTGGAACGCGAACGTGGAATTACCATCAAGCTTACTCCTGTTCGCATGAGCCATAATGGCTATATCCTGAATCTGATTGATACTCCTGGCCATGTGGATTTTACGTACGAAGTTTCTCGCTCCCTTGCCGCAGTGGAGGGCGCAATTCTTTTGGTAGATGCCACACAAGGCGTGCAGGCGCAAACTATTGGTAACTTATATTTAGCCTTAGAACAAAACCTCACCATCATTCCGGTAATCAATAAAATTGATATGCCGATCGCGAATGTTGAAAAAACAAAAGCAGAAATTATTCACCTCTTAGGCTGTGAAGAATCCGACATTATTCTTGCTTCCGGAAAAACCGGCCAAGGCGTGCCAGAAATAATTCAGGCTTTGATTGATCGTATTGCCCCACCACCAGAAAACGCTGACAATGAACTGCGTGCGCTTATTTTTGATTCTGTTTTTAATGAATACAAAGGTGTTGTTGCTTCGATTCGTGTGGTAGATGGCGAAATAAAAAAAGGCGACAAAATAATGCTGCTCGGCACCAGAGCTAAGGCCGAAGTTTTAGAAGTCGGCTACTATACTCCGAAATTTAACCCCGCAGAGAAGTTGGAAAACGGTCACATTGGTTACGTTGTTACTGGTCTCAAAGACGTGCGTGATTCAAGGGTTGGTGACACCATCACACACTTTCGCTCAGAAGGCGGCTACCCCCCAGCTTTACCAGGCTACAAAGAAGTTAAGCCCATGGTTTTTGCTGGTATTTTCCCCAAAGAAGGAGATGGTTACCAAGAACTCCGTGACGCCATGGATAAATTAAAATTAAACGACGCCGCTTTGATTTACGAACCCGAACATTCTCAAGCCTTAGGGTATGGATTCCGTTGTGGTTTTTTAGGTATGTTGCATTTAGATATTTTTCAAGAAAGATTACAACGCGAACATGGAATTGAAATCGTCATTACCACTCCAAGCGTAGCCTACAAAATAATTAAAACTACAGGCGAAGAAATAGTCGTACGAAGTCCACGAGAAATGCCCGAAGTAACCAGCATCCAGGACGTTTACGAACCGATCATGAAACTCGATGTAATTACACCCAAGGATTTTGTGGGCAACATCATGGGCTTGGTTTCAGAGCGCCAAGGTGAATATCTCACCACCGAATATTTAAGCACTGGCTCAGACCAGCGCGCTCTTCTACACTATCGTATTCCACTCGCATCGCTCATTACGGATTTTTATGATAAATTAAAAACAGTTACCTCAGGATACGCTTCCATGAATTACGAATATGAAGGGTTCAAAATTACCGACATTGTGCGCCTAGATATTATCGTCGCCGATGAAAGTATCGAAGCATTGGCCTGTTTAATTTGGCGAGATCACGCCTACCAAGTGGGGAAAAAAGTAGTTGAATCACTAAAAGAATCTCTCCCCAAACAACAATTTGATATCAAAATCCAAGCTGCAGTTGGAGGTAAAATTTTAGCCTCTGAAAGACTTTCTGCTTTACGCAAAGATGTTACCGCCAAACTCTATGGTGGTGACGTTACCCGAAAAATGAAACTACTCCAAAAACAAAAGAAAGGAAAGAAGAAAATGATGGCCATGGGAAAGGGTAAAGTAGATATCCCAACGGAAGCATACTTGGCAGTGTTGAAGAGATAAGGACTTAGGAATTAGCTAGTAGCTGGTAGCTTTTTCTTTTCTATTCCTACCAGCCACAAACTACAAGCTAATTCCTACAAAAAACATATGAAAGAAAAAACTGCAAAAAAAGTTTGGATAATTATTTCCATCTTTGCGATTGGTTCAATGATTTTATTTACCATTCTTCCAGGCTTACAATAAACTATGAAAAAATGGATCGTCTCTCTCCCACCACCACCGGAGTTTATTGCTGAACATCCGGAATTTTCTGGTCCAATAATTTCACTTCTATGGAATCGCAATCTCAAAACTAAAGAAAAAATTGAGGAATTTTTGAATCCAGACTATTCTACCGGCCTGCACGATCCATTTTTATTTAAAGACATGGAAAAAGCAGTGGCTTTGATTTTTGATTGCATCGCAAATGACAAAAAAATCACGGTTCATGGAGATTATGATGCTGATGGAGTAGATGCGGCAGTGGTAATAATCAAGTGTTTAAAAAAACTTGGTTTAAAAAATGTGGATGTTTTTATTCCGCATCGCGAAATTGATGGTTATGGATTAAACAACAATACTATCGATTATTTGAAAAAAAATGGAACAGATCTAATTATCACGTGCGATTGCGGTATCAGTAATACAGAAGAAATCAAACGCGCCAAAAGTGTAGGCATGTCGGTAATTGTAACCGACCACCATGCCATGCCCAAAGAATTCCCCCCAGCGGACGCGACTATTCACCCACTCGTACCGGATGAAACTTACCCCGACAAAACATTAGCTGGTGGAGGGGTGGCTTTTAAACTGGTTCAAGGATTGTTAAAAAAACATCATGAAACTCATGAATTGCTGCCGGACGGACAAACGCATGCTGCTTTTGAAAAATGGCTTTTAGACTGCGTTTCTATTTCCACAGTTGGCGACATGGTTCCGCTTGTTGGCGAATCGCGCACTTTAGTTTACTACGGTCTCAAAGTGCTAAATAAAACTAAAAATATCGGCTTGCAAAAACTACTGATTACCGCCGGCTTGGCTGATGAAGATGGTAATCCCAAGCGCGGTACCTATGATGCTCATACTATCGGTTTTCAAATCGCCCCCCGAATAAACGCTGCCGGTAGAATGGATCATGCCAACGTAGCGTTCGCGCTACTCATGGCTGAAACCGAAACAGAAGCATTACAACTAGCCGAACAACTGAACCAAAATAACCTCGATCGTCAAAAAGTAACTGATGAACTGATAACTAAAGGACGAAACTATCTTAAAGAAACAAACCAACTTGGAAACGAAGTCCTATTTGTTTTGGGCGAAGGTTGGAGTACTGGAATTTTAGGTTTAGTTGCCAGCCGACTGAAAGATGAATTTTATAAACCAATTTTAGTGATGGGACTTAACAATGGACAAATTACGGGGTCGGGTCGGAGCATTCGGGAATTCAACATGATCCGCTGCCTACAAACCATGCCGGAATTTTTCCACAAATTTGGCGGACACCCACAAGCCTGTGGATTTACCCTCACAAATCCTGAGGTTTTAGAAGAATTTAAAGCAAAACTTTTGGCCAAAGCAAAACTAGAGATTAAAGAAGCTGATCTTACCCCACAAATAAATATAGATGCAGAAATTGATTTGGATGATGTAACTTGGAATTTGCAAGAAACTTTGGCACGGTTTGAACCATTTGGCCAAGCCAACGAACAGCCGCGCTACGTTGCGTATGCATTGACGGTGATGGCGGTTGAACCGATGGGTCAAGACGGAAAACATTTGCGGATTATGGTAAAACACAACTCGCATGTCATCAAAAAAACAATCGGTTTTGGACTAGGCGACCCGGTTCGAAATCCAGAAGATTGGAAGAAAAATCTCCAACCTGGAAACAAAATCGATCTCGTGTTCACCATTAGCGTAAACGAATGGAATGGAAATCGCGAACTACAACTGATGATTGAAGATATTAAAAAAACCTCCTAAACGGAGGTTTTTTTGGTTATTATGATGTTGATCAGGTTGCGCAACCAGCATTAGCGGTGGCATTTCCAGCGGTTTGAGTTCCAAACCCTGGTGAGGCTTGAGCTGTACTAAGAGTTTGTTGGCATTCTTTTGGTGGATTTTTGAATCCAGCACAAATTGCTTGTTTCATTCCCTCTGGGCTGCGATCAGCATTTGCAATCACTCCATTAATAACGAGAGTTGGAGATCCTTGCACACCGTATTTCTCATTTAAATCTTTATGAACGTTGTAAAGTGGGAATCTTCCGGAAAGCCAAGTAGCTTGGTTGTTAAATGTTTGATTGATAGCAAACTGTTTATCGGCAGAGTTAATACAATTGTTGAGTTTTCCTTCATTTATTTTTGCTGCAGATAGACATGATTTTGTATTACCATTGGCTGTAAAACATTTCAAGAAATCCACATATTTATCATTCTGTTCTTTTTGAATACAGTATTGCACATTGTTATCATCTTTTTCAATTGCTTCATGCATTATATAGGAAACAAATTTGGTGCTGATATTTGCTTCTTTACCCAGTAAGTCCCAAGCCGGAGCCAAAGCTTTTTGGCTTTGCAAGCCATAGGGACAATGAGACATTACAAACAACTCTACGCTTGGTTTATCTGCTTTTGGAATTGCTGGGTCTGGTGGTTGCACTGCACGATCGTTATTGGCTGCAACATTATCAGAAGTATAGGCCAAATTAGCATTTCCGGATCCGTTGCCCACACCGTTACGTAACATGATAATACCCAAGACAAAAAAACCAATAGTACAGAGGCTTAAGAAGCCTGATACGAGCCCAACCATGAGGGCGCTTTTTGGTTCTAGACTTTCAAAAAAAGTTTTTCGTTCACTCATAAAACAAAAGGTTAATTAAAAATAAACTATTATTGAAAACTACTATATAACTTCAAATAAAACTCAACGGTATTTGTTATATCCTTATCGCTTAAGTTTAATTGTACCTTATCATCAAAGTTCGTCAAGGGTTGAAAAAGGAAAGGAATTTTGCTTTTTAAAGCAATTTTTTTAGCATAATTATCAAGCAACTTTCCGCTCTGCACAAAAGTGGTTGCGATGTCGGCTTGCTGAATAAATTTATTAACGTAAAAATTATTGTAAAACGAAATGAAAAAACTCAAAAGATCTACCAGCAAAACATTTCGATAATAACTGACGATCATTGGGACATTTCGGAACTCTTTTCTCCAAGCCAAAAGCGCTTTGCCTGCACCCAAAAAAGGAACATGGAAATGAATCAAGTCGAACAAAGCCAAGTCTTGGAGTGAATTTGTAAGCGGGTGCATACCACCGTAACTACGCTTTGGAGCAATTTTTTTTAGCTGCTCTTGCGTGTTTTTTTCTGGTTCAGAATATTCCAAAGTAAAAATCTCTTGGTTTAGGCCAGCCGCATCTAATCCATCAACAATTTGAAAAACAGTATTTCTAATGTCATCAAAATAATTAAATGCTGTGGGAACAATATGTACTATTCTCATATCATTTTTTTCAAAACCACATGAACATTAGGCGAAGGAAGCCGCGCAAAAATTCTTGATTCAGCATGCAATATAGAATTCACGAAATCTCTAAATACTCTACCCAATCCACGACCAGTCTTCTGACTACGCACATCTTCAAAGTACGCTTCATTATTGAGTTGTTGGTACTGTTTTTTCTTGGACGCCTTACTCATGAGTACATAAGCCAACACACCGACAATTTGCCCCAAAAAATGTTCACTATACCTTCTGGACTGAATGGTAAACCCAGTTTTAAGATAAAGATCAAAAAGGTTTTTACGCGAAAAATAATTTATATGACCAGCAAAACGTCGGGTGAGATCTTTCTTTAGGTGCATTTTTTCTAGCGCGTTCCAAAGAGACAAATAGTCACCCTCACAAGGCACAAACACATAGGCTAAACCATTTTTTTTTAAAACTCGGTAGACTTCTTTAATAAAAATGTCGGGTGTGGCCACATGTTCCAGTACATCAAAAATAAGCACCGCGTCGATTGACCCATCAGGATATGGCAAAGTATTTTCTTGGTTTAAACTATATTCAACGCCATCATTATAAGACTTCGCCTGTGAAATTGCCCCCACACTAATGTCAGATCCCAAGCACTCTAGTTCGGGTCTAATTTTTTTGATTGCACGAATAAACTGACCAGCTCCTGTACCTACTTCCAACACTTTTGATCCGGCGGGAAGATCTTTTAGTGCTTTTAGTGCTCGGTACATGCGATAACTAGACGGCTCACTCCATTTCAAACTCGCACTACCATTCCCCCAAATTGATTTTTCATAATTAAACGATGACATACTTCATCTAAATCAAATAAAATAACAACTTCAAAATCTCAATTTCCAAAAACTCTATTTTACAAACAACTTACTTAACTCATTTCCATGCTTTTCCCAACTATATATTTTGGTAATTTTGGATCCCCCCGCATCCCCCATTGCGTCCCGCCACTGACGAGAAAAGTTGGCCATTTCTATAATTTTTTCTTGCAAACTTTCACGAGACATTGGTTCAAACAACAAACCATCAACTCCATTATTTATTCGGGAACCTACCCCTGGGATATTACTAGCGATAACCGGACAACCCGCACTGAGCGCTTCAATGGAAACGAGCGCAAAAGATTCTGCTGCCCCGAGCGAGCTAACTACTAAGGCTTGTGCCACCTGAAAATACTGGTTTAATTCTGCCTTGTCTTTGGCTCTCCCCACAAATCGAACGCGGTCACTATTCAAACCCAAATCAATCGCTAATTTTTTATATCGCTCAATTTCATAACCACCACTCACTATAGCAAGTACGCATTGTGGGTCAACAATATTTTTAAAAGCTTCAAGTAAAAAATCTAGTCTTTTAAATGGCAGTGGATTTCCCACAAAAAGGAAAATCTTTTTATTTTCCCAGCCGCTTAAAGAAGCAGGATAATCAAAATTTTTCTGAGAAACAAAAATGTTTGTGTCTACACCATTAAAGATTTCCACTAGTTTGTCCGCAAAAATAT
>DALYEE010000001.1:2934-4363 GCA_031972655.1 Candidatus Magasanikiibacteriota bacterium | reverse complement strand
ATAATTACCAAATTTCGTATCCATCAAATGTTTCATGTCTACGGTAACTACTTTTTTGGCCTGGCGAAAAATTGCTTTTGCAAATAAACCATCCCACATGAGTTGGATAGTTTTTTTAAATTTACCCACCGGCTCCGCATCCATGTGATAAGTAACGATTAATGGAAGGTGAAAAATTTTACAAGCAAGCAAAACCCACTCTGCACCACCGTAAAAAGGATAATGCAAATGCACATAATCAAACCCTCGCAGCTTTAAGAATAATTGCGGAACCACACCAGCATCTCCGGATTTAAGAATTGAAGATAAACGGACTACTTTGAAACCGAAACTCGCGTCATTGTACTCTCTGCTCTTCAGATGCTTCAAAGTAAAAACCGTCACCTCATGACCGTTTTTAATTAATTGCTCAGACTCGTTAAAACACACTTCACCCATTCCACCTATTGATGGCGGAAAAGTAGCAACCACTTGGGCAATTTTCATAATCATTGATTTACTACATTTAAATTACTTCTTTTCTTCCAAAGCATCCTTCCTCACCAAGAGCGTCAACTTCTTATCTAGCTGTTCGATTTTTATGGTCAAACGAAAAACAATAAACGCTAAAAAGGCCAGGGTTACATATACAATTACATCCGCCCCACGCGTTACTCCAAGCGCTCTGGCAAAAAAGAACGAACTGTCCGGTATCAAAATCACCACACCTGCAGCCACCCAAAAACCGCCCCACATGATTGCTTGCGGAAGAGTAAGGTCTTTTTTAATATAACGTTTTAAGACTTTGGCAAAAGCAAAAATAAAAAAAAGTAGAAAGATAAATTGAATAAGCACCATAAATAAATATTAAACAAAGAAAGACCAAAACCAATCTTTGAGAACTTTAAATCCTCCAGCCACTCCCTGTCCATAACGCACATACCGCACTTCTACCGGAAACTCTCCGTAAGATAATTTGTGCTTTTTGATTTGCGCTACAATTTCCGAATTATGCGCCATGCGGTCTTGAGTAATTTTAATTTTTTCCAAAGCTTTCTGAGAAAGAATCCTAAAACCATTATGCACATCGCTAAGCTTCACCCCAGTCATCAATGTATTGAGCGCCCGACCAACGGGAAAAATAAAATGACGCTTGGTAAAAGGCATCACTGTTCGATTGTCCAAAAATCGAGAGCCTAAAACAATATCCAAATTTTTTGCTTGCAAAAATTCTACTGCCGGCAGAATATCTGCCGCATTAAATTGATCATCCCCATCAAAATGAACAACATAGCTCGCACCTCTCTCTCGCGCATATTCATTACCAGTCTCAAGAGCCGCCCCCTGACCACGATTGATAACATGACGCAACACAATCGCCCCTTCAGTTTTAGCAACGTCAAAAGTAGTATCGCTCGATCCATCATCAACCACTACAACATTTTTATAC
>DALYEE010000001.1:0-2924 GCA_031972655.1 Candidatus Magasanikiibacteriota bacterium | reverse complement strand
CTGTTTAAAAAGATTGCGTAAAGTAGAAGCAATTGTCCCCTGTTCGTTATAAGCTGGAACTACAATAAAAATCATACATCAAAAACCGTCATTTTTGTTGATCGTAATAAGTAAAAAGAAGTGCCTCTTTGTTGGCAATTACATAATCAATGGTTTTGCGCAGGCCATCATCCAAAAGTACGAGTGGGAACCAACCCAAAGCATCGTGCGCATAACGTAAATCTGGAATGCCTTTGCGCGTTAAGAATAACAAAGGATTGTCGAAAGTAGTTTTGGAACTAGAACCAATCAATTCAATAATTTTTTCTGCCAAATCATGCATTGAGATAGCACGGTCGCTGCCCAAATTTACTACGCGCACCTCTGGACCAGACGACATGAGTCGTACTAAACCATCGATTAAATCTGAGATATAGCAAAGCGTTGTGGAAAGATTTTTTTCGCCATAAATTACCACATCTTTGCCATCTAGCGCGTTCATAATAAAATCTACTACCGGTTGACCATCAAATAATTTCATTCGCGAGCCGTATGTGGGGAAAACCCGGGCAATTTTGGCATCAATGCCATGTACTTGGCGGTAAGTTTCTACACAGGTTTCGGCAAACCGCTTGCCTTCGTCGTAGCAAGCGCGAACTGACAGTTGGTTCACGCTCCCCTGGTCGCTTTCTTTAAACACTTGTTTTTCATCTGCTGCTTCGCCGTAAATTACGGAGCTGGAAGTAAAAACGTATTTGGCATGATAACGTGTGGCTACATCCAAGGTGTTGATCATCGCAGAAGAATTCGCAAAAAGTGATTTCATTTTTAATTTTTCGAAATCTTTGGGACTGGTTGGGCACGCTAAGTGGTACACCTCTTGCACGCCTTGAAATTTAATTTTGAATTTATCGAGCTCGGGAAATTGCTCAAGGTCAAATGGCTTATTTACATCGTAATTTACAAACTCGAAATCTGAGTATTGCAAAAGATGGTTTATGTTTTGGGGATGAGAATTGGAAAAATCATCAATACAAATAACCTTGGCCTCGCGCAGCAACCGCTCACACAAGTGCGAACCAATAAACCCTGCCCCACCCGTAACCAGTACATTCTTTTTTTCAAAAATAGGTGTTTCCATACGTAAAATTTGTTAAGATTGATGCCTCCAATGCCTTTAAATTATATAACGTTAGAGCAATTTTAGCAACCAGAAATCGATGTAGGGGTTGAAAATTTTCAACCCCTACCGGTTTACTATATATTACTTCATCCAACTTGCTTTTTTGCCTAAAATCAGCTACTTTAGTAGCGTATAAATTCAAGATAAATACTCAAAGTATGAATCGTCTCAAACAAAGCATGCTTTTGGCAGGTGATCTATGTATCCTTTATTTTAGCTTATTTTTAAGTGTTTCCATTCGTAATTTAGAACTTGGAAATAAAACATTTTCGAATCTTTCACCAGTTTTAACGCCGCTTTATCTCATCGCGCTCATCACTTTTTTTATCATCGGCTTATACGATATTGGGAGACTAAAAAATACCTGGCAGTTTTACCAAAAAATTATTTACAGCGCACTCATTTGGCTAGTCATTGGCATCGCCTACTTCTATCTTGTTCCCATTATTTCGGTTACACCAAAAACAATTTTGATCTTGAACACTTTTTTTGGCTTTGGACTCATTGCTCTCTGGAGATCGTTTTATAACCATTTTTTATCTCGTTCTATTTGGAAAAATAATATTGTGTTTGTTGGATTGAATGCAGAGTCGGCAGAGCTGATTAATATTTTGCAAGAAGAACAAAATCTGGGTTATGAAATATTGGGCTTAGTAGAATCTCCGGAAAATGTCCCCCAGTCGATAAACATACCAGTAGTAACAGATTTGAAATCATTGGCACAAAACCGAAAAAAACCAATTCACTTAATTGTGATTGCTCCGGCATTTGCGAGCCAACCAACATTCTTGAAAGATCTTTATGGTTATCTTTTTCAACAAGTGCAAATGGTGGAGTTGGCGCAGTTTTATGAAGAAATATTGAACCGTATTCCACCGGCAACATTTTCTGAAGCTTGGTTTTTGACCAACCTACATGAGCAACAGAAAAAAATGTATGATCGTTTTCGCATCCTCATCGATTTTTCCATTGCGGGTTTGCTGGCAATATTATTTTTAATCACCTTCCCTTTTATCGCTCTGGCAATAAAACTCAGCTCCAAAGGGCCAATATTTTTTGTTCAAGAGCGAGTGGGCAGAATTAACCGGACGTTTCGACTTTACAAATACCGCACCATGAAGGTATTGAACAGCGATGGTAGCGCCGAAACTACTGGCCCGCAATTTGCGAGCCAAAATGATCCACGTATTACTTCGGTAGGTAAAATTTTGCGCCGCACACGGCTTGATGAATTGCCACAATTTTTAAATATTTTTAAAAACGAAATGTCTTTGATTGGCCCTCGCCCCGAACGCCCGGAATTTGTACGCCAACTGACAGATAAAATGCCGTTCTATGCCTTGCGCCATTTGATAAAGCCGGGCCTCACTGGTTGGGCACAACTGCACAAAGCATACTATGGGACGATAGATGAGAATTTACGCAAGCTGGAATATGATTTGTACTATGTAAAAAACCGCGGACTTTTTATTGATCTTTCGATAATGCTGAGGACGATTAATATTGTGGTGAGGATGAGGGGAAGATAGTGTGTTAGGAATTAGCTGGTAGCTTGTAGCTGGTAGAGCGAGATATTTTTGTTAAATAAAAAAACTACGAATATGCTTCGTAGTTTTTTTATTCTCTGACATCGAGGGAAACCTTTCTACCCAAAGTTTTTTCTTTAGTTAGATAGGTCTGCTCCCTCGGTGTGTTGAGATGAACAGCCCCCTGAGTTGCACCTCCTTCATCTTAGAAGATAAGGAGGATCTGGCTACAGGGA